>JBJEAG010000096.1:0-3289 GCA_051868855.1 Alloprevotella sp.
CTTCGTCGGGCTCATCGGGCTTGCAGCCCTCACCATCCGGCTGAAAAAACTTTTATCCGACAGCAGAGTTCTAAAACAACTCATGAGGAAATTCGGGCTCATCTGCAAAACCCTGTGTCAATTGGAAAAACAAAAACAGGAATCCACCCCTTGCGCTTGATGCAAAATGTCTCTTACGAGCCATTGATGCTGTAGCCCTCAGAAACTCTCCGAAGCAAGCTTCGAGATTTTCTGACGCCTACATCATCACCCTATCGGGTTTTGCATCCATCACAAGGCGATAAACATGAAATAAACCTTTCAGCTGTTTTTCCTAACTGACATAGTTCTTGCAGGTGTTCCTCTATTTCCTCCGTTATACACGACTTTGGGGCTTTATCGGCTTGCCTCTCAACCACGGACAATATCGGAAGAGCCGAAATTCGTGAAAAATTCATGACAATTCGTGTTTAAAACAAGCTTGTTTAAACGAAGCGGAGGCGGCAGCTTGTGCAACCGCCTCCGCTTTTGGGGAAACATGAAGGAATCAGAGGTTGTCCTTCTCGATGTCTTTGAAGTACTTGTAGGTTCCGTGAGTGATGCTTTCGCAGGCAGCTTCGTCGCAGACGATGATGCCGTGCTGGTGCATCTGGAGCACGGAGATGGTCCACATTTGTGTGACGGGTCCTTCGATGGCAGCCTGGAGGGCGCGTGCCTTGTTGTGTCCGTTGCAGAGGATGAGGACTTCGCGGGCAGCCATCACGGTGCCGACGCCGACGGTGAGTGCGGTGGCAGGCACGTTTTCGGGTTTGCCGCCGAAGAAGCGAGAGTTGGCGACGCGGGTGTCAGTGGTCAAGGTCTTCTGACGGGTGCGGCTGGTCAGCGAGCTTCCCGGTTCGTTGAAGGCGATGTGACCGTCGGGACCGATGCCACCGATGAAGAGGTCGATGCCGCCTGCTTCTTCAATCATTTGTTCGTAGTGAGCACATTCTGCTTCGAGGTTCTCGGCGTTGCCGTTGAGGATGTGGATGTTTTCTTTCGGGCAGTCAATGTGGTTGAAGAGGTTGGTAGCCATGAAGGAGTGGTAGCTTTCGGGGTGAGACTCCGGCAGACCCACGTATTCGTCCATGTTGAAGGTGAGCACGTGTTTGAAACTTACGCGTCCTTCTTGGTTGGCTTTCACCAGTGCTTTATACATTCCGATGGGGGAGGAGCCGGTGGGAAGACCCAGCACAAAAGGTTTTTCAGCGGTGGGGTTGGCCTTGTTGATGCGGTCAACCACATAGTCGGCAGCCCATTGGGAGAGCTTGTCGTAGTCAGGCTCAATGATTACTCTCATGTCTGATTGATTTTTTAATGGTGATTAGATATGGTGTATAAAGTTTTGCTCGTATGGCAAAGATTTGCTCGCAAATTTAATCATTGTTTGCGGGGTTGCAAAAATAAATCAAGAGAAAAACAGTGACGGAGAGAAAAATGTTACAAACGGCACATCTGCGGGAAAATTGCTTTGTCAGACTTTCCGTTTTTTGCTAACTTCGCCACCGCTATGCAAGACTTCGTTCATCTTCACGTCCACACACAATATTCCATCCTCGACGGTCAGGCGTCCATTCCGCGCTTGGTCGATAAAGCCATTGCCGACGGAATGCGCGGCTTGGCAATCACCGATCATGGCAACATGATGGGCATCAAAGAGTTTTTCAACTACTCCGAAAAGGTTCGCGGAAAGGCGCGCGGTGCCATCAAGGCGGCACAGGCGAAGATGGAGGCTCTGCAAACCGGCACGGAACCCTTGCCCGAGGGAAAAACATTGGAGGAAGCACTCGAAGACTGCCGCGCAGAAATTGCGAAACAACAACCCAAGGCAGACTTCAAACCGATTTTCGGCTGTGAAATGTATGTCGCGCGCCGAGGCGACAAGAGCCTGAAGCAAGAAAGAATCGACCAGAGCGGCTGGCACCTCATCGTGCTGGCAAAGAACGAGCACGGCTATCACAACCTCGTGAAACTCGTTTCCCGCTCCTACGTGGATGGCTTCTACATGCGTCCCCGCACCGACCACAAAGACCTTGAACTCTTCCACGAAGACCTCATCGTCTGCTCCGCCTGCCTCGGCGGCGAGATTCCCAAGAAAATCATGCAGGGTGACACGCAGGGCGCGGAAGAAGCGGTGTGCTGGTTCAAGCGCGTCTTTGGCGATGACTACTACATCGAACTCCAGCGCCACGAAGTCACCGACCCAGCCATCCGTGCCAACCGAGAGACCTATCCCATGCAGGTCAAGGTTAATGAGGAACTTTTGCGCATTGCTAATAAATATGGTGTAAAATATATATGCTCCAACGACGTTCACTTTGTCGATGAAGAGAACGCCGAAGCCCACGACCGTCTCATCTGTCTCAGCACCGGCTGCGACCTGGACGACCCGAACCGCATGCTCTACACCAAGCAGGAGTGGATGAAGACAAAGGCGGAAATGAACGCCATCTTCTCCGACCTGCCCGAGGCGCTCTCCACCACCTGCGAGGTGCTTGACAAGGTCACGACCTACAGCATCGACCATGCGCCCATCATGCCGAACTTCGCCATCCCCGAGGACTTCGGCACGGAAGAGGAATATCGTCAGCGACTGACTGAGGAAGACCTCTTCAACGAGTTCACCCGCGACGAGAACGGCAACGTCGTCATGTCGCGAGAAGAGGGCGAGGCGAAAATCAAGAAACTCGGAGGCTACGACAAACTCTATCGCATCAAACTCGAGGCAGACTATCTCGGAAAACTTGCCTACGAAGGGGCAAAGAAACGCTACGGAGAACCGCTGAACCAGGAGACGAAGGAACGCATCAACTTCGAACTCCACATCATGAAGACCATGGGTTTCCCGGGCTACTTCCTCATCGTGCAGGACTACATTCGGGCTGCCCGCGAAGAACTCGACGTCAGCGTCGGTCCGGGACGTGGCTCGGCAGCGGGCAGTGCCGTGGCATACTGCCTCGGCATCACCCAAATAGACCCCATTAAATATGACCTTCTGTTTGAGCGTTTCCTCAATCCCGACCGAATTTCTCTCCCTGATATTGACGTCGATTTCGACGATGACGGCCGAGGCAGAGTCTTGAACTGGGTGACACAGAAATATGGCGAAGACAACGTCGCCCACATCATCACCTACGGCACCATGGCGACGAAACTCGCCCTGAGGGACGTAGCCAGGGTGGAAGACCTGCCACTCGACACGAGCAACGCTCTCTGCAAGGCCATTCCCGACAGGCTGAGCAGTATCTTATCCAGGCGGATCTTTTTCTGC
>JBJEAG010000097.1:0-3246 GCA_051868855.1 Alloprevotella sp.
ACGTAAGCACTTTCTTTTGAACATTCCTTATTCCATAATTTATAGAACATCCCTTCACAGTTTGAGAGCAAAAGTACTTCACACATTCTGCCCGTGTTTGCTGGCACCAACTCTCCGGTCTCTGCGTTATTTGCACCGTTTCTGCATTCTTCCTTACCATTTCGACATTATTTTCTAAGAAGTTGTCATTTTTTTCTTGGGAGTTGTCAGTGTTCGCCGTAACGGTGAACACCTTTCCGCCGTAACGATGAACACGTGTTCGCCGTAACGGTGAACACCTTTCCGCCGTAACGGTGAACACTAACAAATCGGCGGACAGAAACGACAAGTCGGCGGACAGAAACGACAAGTCGGCAGACAGAAACGACAAGTCGGCGGGCAGAAACGTTGCCACGCCGTCCGCGAACGAACGTTCAAACGGAGTGGGACACGGGATTGCGAATCTCACCCTGTTTCGAGCCCCTCAACCCTCAAGTCGTTCTGAAATGTGATTGTCGTCAGCCTCAAATATTACCACCATACGTCTCTCATTTTCCGCGGTTTTTGTAGTTTTGCCCGCACAACAGGAAGGGAGGGCGCGTCAAAATACAGATTTTGGTTTCAGCCTCGGAGGTGCGTCAGAAGAGTCAAGATGCAAGTCCGAAGCCGATGGCAACGAGCAGATGGGCTGTTATGACACACCGCCCGACCCTTTTCAAATCCTCACAAAATCAGAAGATGAGAGCTTTTCTTTGTCTCTTCACACTGCTGCTGTCCGCCAAACTGTCGGCGCAACTGCGAAACTACGGTTCCGCAGAAGGACTGACCACGGGCGAGGTGGCACAGGTGATTGAACTTCCCTCAGGGGGAATATTGGTGAACACCGTGGGCGACTTCAAACTGTTTAACGGCGACACCTTCGTCTCGCTGCCCTGCCGAGTGGACAGTCTGCACAGACTCGACGCATTCGGACGCTACGGGCACGTTTGGCAGGGGGATTCGCTGCTTTGGCTGCGCGATTTCTATTACCTTTATCTCTTCGACGCACGACAACGACGTTTTCGCTACGACGTGAAAGCACGCTTGGGGAACGAAGCCGTGGTTCGATTGCTGAACGGCAGAACCTGCGACGAACCGACCTCCGACAACGCGGCATGGCAGGACTCGCTGCGAAAACACGGCGTCACGGGCGACTGTCCCATCAACACTGTCTGCCGAGACAGGCAGCAGGGGGTCTGGATGGGCACGCGGGGACACAATCTCTTCTATCTCCCTCCTGCACGCCACCAAGCCGCCACGGTGGGGTTTCCCGGACAGAAAGCAGCACAAGTGGTTGCCTGCATCGGCGAGGACCAACTGCTGGCGGGCACAGAAGACGGTCTCTGGCTGTTGGATGCCGCCACCGGGCACACGCAACTGCTGAAGAAGGAGACGAATGCTCTCTATCACAGTGCTACCACCGACCGGCAGGGCAGAATCTGGATTTGTTCGCAGCAGGGTATTGACTGCTTCGAGAAAGGTGAGTTCAAACATTTTGACGCTCACAATGTCAAGGGCTTTGTTCATGACCACGTTTACTTTGTCCGCCCCATGCAGGACGGACGACTGCTGGCGAACAACGACTACCGCGTCTTGGGAACGCTGGAGCCGGAAAGCGGACGTTTCACGTCTTTCAGCAAAGCTCTGCCCGCCCTGCGGAACTATCGAGTGATTGTGGATGCCCTGCCACTCCGAGACGGACGCCGTATTTTGGGCATCACGCAGAACGGAGCCTTCCTGCTGGACATCAAAACGCAAAGGGTCGCTCCCCTCAACCGCCTGCCCGAAGGACTGTCCGACAAATTCAACTGCGCCTGGCAGGACAAAAAGGGAAGAATCTGGTTGGGAACACAAAACGGGCTGGCGATGATGAGCGAGGACACAAAGACCTCACGCTTGCTGACGAGAGGATGCGTGCGAGGAATGACGGAAGACGCACAGGGATTCCTCTGGCTCAGAGACTCCGAGGGATTGACGCGCATCGACACCAAACTGAAAGATTCGGAACTCAACGAAGAAACACTGAACCGTTTCCGACTGACTGAAGCTGACGGCATCCCTTGTGTCGGTTTGCAGGAACGCAGTGTGGTGATGACGCCGAGGGGACTCCTTTGTCTGGCAAATGCCTGCGGCGTGACGCTGTTGGACACCCGCCCCTTCCGCAATCCCCCCACGCCGCCGCTCACCGTGCTGACCGGAATCCAAACCGCCCGACGCCCGCTTCTTCCTCACCAAAGCCACTGGGAGTTGAACTATGGCGAGTCCCGGTTGGAACTTTCTTTCTCTGCCTTTAACTATGCCGCACCCGACCACACCCACTATCGCTACCGTCTGAAAGGATTGAACGACCAATGGACCTACACGCAACGGGGCACGGCACTTTTCACCACACTGCCGTTCGGGCACTATCTGTTTGAAGCACAAGCCGCCATCCTTGACGGGAAATGGGGATCGCTTTTGCAAAAGGAAATCGTGGTGAAACGCCCGTTTTGGTGGTCGGCGTGGGCAATCGTGCTCTATGTGCTCCTCACGCTGCTGACGCTGGGCGCACTGGCGCTGTGGTATCGTCGGCGCACCCGTGCGGCACTTGAAAAGCAGAACGACGAAAGAGTGAACCGACTCTTCCAACTTCGGGAGGAGGCGCGCCACCGCTTTGCGCAGTCCGTGAAAGTGACGGCAAAGGAAATCACGGCAAACTCTCGGGAAGAAGAAATGATGAACAGAATGATGCAGTCCATCGAACGAAATCTCGGCAACAGTGAGTTCACGGTGGACATGTTGGCAAACGATGTCTGCGTGTCGCGAGCCAGCCTCTACAGAATCATCAAAAACATCCTCGGCATCACACCCAACGATTTCATCCGCAACATACGTCTCAAACAAGCAGCACAGATGCTGGAGGAAACCGACCTCACCGTCAGTCAGATTTCCGAGTGCGTGGGATTCGGCACTCCGCGCTGCTTTGCACAACAATTCAAGAAGTTCTATGGCGTCTCTCCTTCAGAGTATCAGAACGGGACGAGAACCCTTCTTGACAGGAAATAGGACGAGAAGAATGAACCAAAGTCATGATGCATAATCCCCAAAACGTGGGGAGTTTGAACGGGTTTTGAACAGGGCTTGAACGGGCTTTGAGCAGGGCTTGAGCGGGTTGCTCAATGGGTGTTCAAGGGTTGCCCAAGGGTTGTCCAATGGTTGTCCAATGGGTGTTCAATGGTTGTCCAATGG
>JBJEAG010000098.1:0-14419 GCA_051868855.1 Alloprevotella sp.
TTTGTCTCTTTGTCTCTTTGTCTCTTTGTCTCTTTGTCTCTTTGTCTTTTTGTCTCTTTGTCTCTTTGACTCTTTGTCTCTTTCCTGCCGTGGCAATACTTTTTTCTTGGACTCCGTCACTTTTTTCTAAGGAGTCGTTACTTACCGCCCGTCGGGCGGTAAACATGCCGTCCGTTGGGCGGTAAACATGCCGCCCGTCGGGCGGTAACATTACCGTCCATTGGGCGGTAAGTGACGAATCGGCGCGCAGGAGTGACAAATCCCCGGCAAAAAGTATTGCCACGGCGAACAGAAATGAAAAAAGTGACAATAATTTTGGAGATTGTTGCCTTCCGGGGTGTCATAATAGCCAATCTGCTGCGTTGCTATCGGGTTCGGATTTGGTCATGAACTTCAGTACACTTCTTGCACCCTCATCCTCCGCTCCTTGCATCTTAGCCATTTTGACAAACCCTCTTCAAAACCTTTTCCGTTGTTTGTGACACAGAAAAAACCGCCGACAGCATCGGCGGTTTCGTATGAAAGATATTTCCTTCTTTACTTTCTCTACCTTCTTTACCCTTCTCTACTTTCTTTACTTTCTCTACCTTCTTTACCTTCTTTACTTTCTCTCCCCTTCTTTACCTTCTTTACTTTCTCTCCCCTTCTTTACCTTCTTTACTTTCTCTACTTCTCCTTTTCCTCCAACGCCCATTCCCAAAGCGGGAGGATGCGGATGTCGTCAATCATTTCTTTTTGGTTGAAAGTGAGGAGCGTTTTGGAGGCAACGAAACCTTGTGGCACGTTGAAACCGTTGAGTTCGCGGCGTCGGTTCTGCTCGGTCAGTTCCCGACATGCTTGGAAAGCGTGTAGCGCTCCCCCTTTCCACGCCAGGAAATCGCATTCTCCCTTGCTGTTGTCAAAGGATATGTTCTCGTAGCCCTTGTTCACCAACTCGTTGAACACGAGGTTCTCGAAAAAGCGTCCGTTGTCGGGGGAGAAACGCAGGGTGTTCGCCCGCATCAGTCCGTTATCGACACAGTAGCATTTGTGGTCGGAACGTTTGTTCTCTTTTTGGGAGAAGGAGAAGTTGCGAATGTCGCGGCAGATGAAACTGTCGCAGAGATAGTTCAAATAGTTCGTCATCGTGTTTTCATTGCTGCCTGTTGCCTTGCCGAGTTGTTGGGCGGAGAAACGGTTTCCCACATTCTGCAGCAAATAGTTCACGCAGCGGTAGAAAAGGTGCGGGTCACGAATGGCGTTGTAGATGATGCAGTCTTTCTGAACGATGGATTCAAAGTAACTGTGCAGGAGTTCAGCTTTCGTTTCTTCGCTCATCTTGCTCAGAATGATTTCGGGGAAGGTGCCGTGTTGAAGACAAGTTTCGGTCAGTCGTAGCACGAGCGAGAGGTTTTGGTGACCTTCCAGCGGGGAGGTGATGCCGGAAGCGGCAAAGACCTCCGCGAGACTGAACGTGTGCATTTCATTGGCGAAATATCTTCCCGCGAGCATCGAGGAAAAACGATTGGCAAGCAGGTTGGAGTTGGAACCGGTGATGTGAATCTTGCGGAAGAGTTGAGCGTCATAGGCAGCTTTCACATAGACTTCCCAGTCGCGAACCTGCTGAATTTCGTCCAGGAAGAGCCACTCCACCTTCTCGCCGGTCAGACGTTCTGCCGCTTCAACAATCAGTTGCAGTTTGTCGGGTTGTTCCCAAAAGGAAATGAACACCGGCGCGTCAAGGTTGATGTTCAAGATGGACTTGGGAGAAACACCGTCCTTCAGCAAGTCGTTGATGAGCAGTTTGAACGCAGTGGACTTGCCGCATCGGCGCACTCCGGTCAGGATTTGAATGTGTGGCAGATTCAGTTTCTCTCTCAGATTCTGCATGATGAATCTTTCCGCCAGTCCGGTGAACTTTTTGCCGCTCCAGTGCGGGTTCTGTTGTACGAGTGTTTGTTCCATGGCTCTAATCTTGTTTTGACGTCGCAAAGATGCAAATAAATGCTGATTTCACGAATTACGATTAGAGAAAATCCTTGTTTTTACGAATTACGATTAGTAAAATCGCCGATTTTTACGAATTACGATTAGAGAAAACGGCTTGATGGAGGGCTTGTGAGTAATGGTGTTTTATCTGTTCCAAACGTCAAAAGAAGACTTCCTTCCCCTTCACTTCTTCGCCTTCAGCACGTAGCGCAGTTGAAGCGAGAGGTCGTTCTTCCACGAGGAGCGAATCTCGTCGGGACCGGAGGACTGGACGGGGCGGTTGAAGTAGTGGGTCGAAGAGAAGCGGGCGCCGAGGAAGAGGCTGTTTCCCACTTTACACTCCGCCATGGCGACGCCGTGGATGCCGCGGTCGAAGAAAGCAGTGGAAGTGGCGCCGCCCCGCCAGTTCGGTTCGTAGGCATAGAGCGAAGCCTCATAGTCCGTCGCCGTGAAATAAGACAGGAAACCCTTCAACTGCCAACGCTTGGAGGCGTTCCACGCTGCCCGCGAGGAGCACATCCAACCGTGGTTCGTTTCTCCCGTTTGTCGCGTGGCAAGGGTGGCATCCACCTGTCCCGTCAGCGAAAACGTTTTTCCGCTCCGGCGAAGGGCACATCGCAGCCGGTGCGTCTGCCGATATTCCAAGACCTTCTCGCTGGTCACCGTGCGCTGACGCACTCGCCCTTTGTAGCGCATCTCCCACGTCAGATTCTTCGGCAGCGAGAGCAGCGACTGCACTTGAAAGTCCAGTCCTTGGGCGCCGGGCTGCCGGGCAGAGTAGGTCGGCTGCGGGAAGCGATAGAAGTCCAGCCAGCCGGAAAGCTGCCATTTGTTGCGAGGCGAGAAGTTGCAGCCCACGATGACGCCGCCTTCGTTGCGGGGACGCGTGTTTCGCGTCAGCACCTCGCCGTAGAGGCTGACGAACTCCGGCGTCAGAAAGCGCGCCTGAGCGTAGGCTGTCAGTCGCGGTCCGGCGCGGAAGGAGACAAGGTGCTCCGTGGCAAAGTGCAGGTCGGCGTCGAGAGCGGCTTCCCCCTGTGCCGTCCATTTTCCGTAGGTCAGAAAATAGCCGAGCGAGGAAGTGACGGCGGTGTTGCCGCGGAAGACATACCTATTATAATCTTGAAGCGCAGGATTGACCGTCTGCGAGAAATGCGTCACGCTGTTCGCCAGCGTCAGCGAGAGATGCTTGCCCTTCCAGCGCAGGAAACCGCCGCCCGCCCAAACGTCCGCTTGCTGACGCCGGTCAATCTCGTTGAGCGTGCGGTGAAGCCCGTTCGTGTAGAAGGTGAGAATCTCGCCCCCTTCGATGCGAGCATCCGCTCGGCGATAGGAAGCAAAGACGCCGCCCGTCCAGTGCCGCCCGGTGAAGGTCGCAGCGGCGCCGCGGAAGAAGCGGTTCTCGTCGGAGGAGGTGTGGGGGCGGAAGAAACGGTCGTCGTCGCGGAGGGCGGCGCCAAGACGTTCGGGACCGCCGTAGAGCGTTTTGCCAAAGACCAAGCCGCGGTTCAGAAAGAGTTCATAGTCGCTCACGACAAACGCCCAGCGCTTGCCCTCCGGGCGGAGAAGGAAGTGAGCGGAGAGATAGTCGTAGGGATAGAACCCGTCCTTCGCCACGGGCTCCCCCGCGTCCTTTTGAAGAATGAGACCGTAGCTGCAGCGCGAGCCGTCCGCATAGCGATAGCGAAGCCAGTGCGCCCACGGGTCACCGACATAGAAGTTCGAGCGGGAGGGCGATTCCAGCGTGCGGTAGCCGGAGCGGCGATAGAGGGGGAGGTCGAAACGAGTCTCCAGAGCGTGGGTGCCGCTTTTCCAAATGTTCCGGCGGGGCGAGACGTGCGGCGTGGCGGGCGAGAGCCACGCCGAGTCGCAACTGACGAAGAGAGCGAGGAAGCGGCGGGTGGAGAAGTCCATGCCCGACACCATCATCCAGTCGCCGGGACTGAGGAATCCCCGTTTCCGTTCGCGATAGGCAAGCAGCGAATCCACTTGCGCAGAACTGAGGAAAGGCAACTGCAGCAGTTCCTCCCGCGTGGCGCGATTGATTTGCAGCGGACGCTGCGCCAGACTCTCCAGCCACTCCAGTTGGCGGTCGTCGAGTCCCTCCTCGTCAGCCGGACCATATTCACTCAAGAAATCCTCCCACTTCAACCCCGTCTCCTGCTTCATCTGCGCCCATAGTCCCGAAACCGCGCACCACAAAACCGCGGCGAGCAGCAGTCTGAGCGGGAACGAGAAAAAGGAAACGGAGGGGAGAGACATGACAGAGAATGACAGAGAATGAGGATTTATTAAGAGATTAACGCGTTGCAATGATAGTGAAAAACTGTGGAACGCGGCGTGCATTTTCCTCCTATTTTCGCCTTGCAGCAGAAAACCTTCCGCCGTTATAGGGCTTAGTGGCTTGATTTTTTGTAATTTTGCGCGCGAAAATAAGAACGAAAAATATCACGAGACAGAAAAATATCATAACACAGAAAATATCAAAATACATTATAAAAATGACAGCAAACGAAATCAGAGAATCCTTCAAGGACTTTTTTGCCAAGAAAGGACATGCTGTGGTGCCCTCCGCACCCATGGTGATTAAAGACGACCCGACACTGATGTTCACCAACGCCGGAATGAACCAGTGGAAAGATATCATCCTCGGCACTCGCGACCCGGAACCGCGCCGCCGCGCCGACAGTCAGAAATGTCTGCGCGTCAGCGGAAAACACAATGACCTCGAAGAAGTCGGACATGACACCTATCATCACACCATGTTCGAGATGCTCGGAAACTGGAGCTTCGGAGACTACTTCAAGGAAGGCGCCATAGACATGGCGTGGGAATATCTCGTCGATGTCTTGAAACTTAATCCCGCCGACCTCTATGCCACCGTCTTCGAAGGCTCCGACGAGGAGGGACTCGCAAGAGACGATGAGGCTGCCAACATCTGGCTGAAACATCTTCCCGCTGACCATATTATTAATGGTAACAAACACGACAACTTCTGGGAAATGGGCGACACCGGTCCCTGCGGACCCTGCTCCGAGATTCACCTCGACAGCCGCAGCGCCGAAGAAAAAGCCAAAGTGCCCGGCGCATCGCTCGTCAATAAAGACAATCCGCAGGTCATCGAAATTTGGAACATCGTGTTCATGCAGTTCAACCGCAAAGCCAACGGCAGCCTCGAACCCCTCTCCATGAACGTCATCGACACCGGCATGGGCTTCGAGAGACTCGTGAGAGCCATTCAGGGCAAGACTTCAAACTACGACACCGACGTCTTCCAACCCATTCTGAAACGCATCGGCGAACTCTCCGGCTTTGAATATGGCAAAGACGAACGCATCGACGTCGCCATGCGCGTCATCGCCGACCACCTCCGCGCCATCTCCTTCTCCATTGCCGACGGTCAGCTGCCCTCCAACGCCAAAGCCGGCTACGTCATCCGTCGCATCCTCCGCCGAGCCGTGCGCTACGCTTACACCTTCCTCGGACAGCGCGAAGCCTTCCTCTGCAAACTCGTTCCCACCCTCGTGCAAGAAATGGGAGACGCCTATCCCGAACTCAAAGCACAGCAGGTGCTCATCGGCAGAGTCATGCAGGAAGAAGAAGAAAGTTTCCTCCGCACCCTCTCCACCGGCATCAGCCTCCTTGAAGGTGTCATGGCTGAAACCAAGAGTGCGGGAAAGAGCGTCGTGGACGGCGAGAAGGTCTTCACCCTCTTCGACACCTACGGCTTCCCGCTCGACCTGACGCAACTCATCTGCCAGGAAAACGGGCTGACCGTCGATGAAAAAGGCTTCGACGCAGAGATGCAGAAGCAGAAAGAACGTGCCCGCAACGCCGCTGCCGTGGAAACCGACGACTGGGTCGTGTTCCGCGAAGGCGACACCGAGTTCAAAGGATGGGACTACACGGAATTTGACTGCCACATCCTCCGCTACCGTCGCGTGCAGCAGAAGAAACAAAGCTTCTACGAACTCGTGCTCGACACCACTCCGTTCTACGCTGAAATGGGTGGACAGGTCGGTGACAGCGGACGCCTCGTCAGCGACGAAGAGACCATCGAAATCTTCGACACGAAGCGCGAGAATAATCTCCCCATACATCTCACCAAGAAACAGCCCGCTCATCCCGAAGCCGCTTTCCGCGCTGAAGTTGATTTGAAGGCTCGCCGCGGCAGCGAGGCAAACCACACTGCCACCCACCTCTTGGACCAGGCGCTGAGAGAGGTGCTCGGAACTCACGTCGAACAGAAAGGTTCGCTCGTCACTGCGGACTATCTCCGCTTCGACTTCTCCCACTTCCAGAAAGTGACGCCCGAGGAACTCCGCAAGGTGGAACGACTTGTCAATCGCCGCATTCGCGAGGACATTCCTCTGACCGACCACCGCGACGTGCCCATGGAAGAAGCCAAGAAACTCGGTGCCATCGCCCTCTTCGGAGAAAAATATGGCGACAGAGTCAGAGTCGTGCAGTTTGACAAGAGCGTAGAGTTCTGCGGCGGCTGCCACGTCAAGTCCACCGGACGCATCGGACTCTTCCGCATCATGTCCGAAAGCAGCGTTGCTGCAGGCGTGCGCCGCATCGAAGCCATCACGGGACAGGCTGCAGAAGAAAGCGTCTATGCACAAGAAGACGTGCTCAACAACCTCAAATCCTTCTTCAATAACGCCAAAGACCTCACGGCGGTCATCAGAAAGACCATCGAAGAAAACGACGGACTGAAGAAACAGGTGGAAGGCTACGTGAAAGAACAGGTGACCGCGCTCCGCGACAGACTCGTGAACTCAGCACGCGAAAACGCCGAGGGCATCCGCCTCGTCAAAGCCGTGCTTCCCGTCGGCATCTCGCCCGAGGCTGCCAAAGACCTGGCTTTCCAAATCTCCGGCATACTTCCCGAAAACACTCTCTGCGTCTTGGGCACAAGCCACGAGGGCAAGCCGCTCCTCACGGTGATGATTAGCAAAAATCTTGTTGAAGGAAAACAACTCAACGCCGGACAACTCGTCCGCGAGGCTGCCAAACTCATCAAGGGTGGCGGCGGCGGTGCACCCCACTTCGCCACCGCAGGCGGCAAAGACGCCAACGGACTCAACGATGCCGTGAACAAAGTTGTCGAGTTGGCAGGAGTGAACTTCTAACCTGCATTATTCACACTGTTCCGTCACGAAAGGTCAAAATGGCAGTGCATCAGCGTGAGCACAGCGATGACGATGCAGAATGTAGTAAATCCTACTTTCAAAGAGGAAGAGCGAGCACCACGCTGAGGTGCTGCCAGTTAGGCCTTGCAGTAGGAACGAGTATGAATAATGCAGGTTAATCCTCAGTTTGGAATTTTAGAAATCATGAAAGAAACTTCCATTGAGCGACTTGCTCAAGAAAATCTGTTTGAGACGGTGGGCAGAGAGTGGATGCTCATCACGGCGGGTACGCCGGAGCAGTTCAACATGATGACCGCCTCTTGGGGCGGCTTCGGCTGGCTTTGGAACAAACCCGTGGCATTCATCTTTGTCCGTCCCGAACGTTTCACTTTCCCCCTCATCGAACAGCACGACCCCGTCACCCTTTCCTTCTACGGTCACGAGCCCGCCATGCGCAAGATGCTTTCCTTCTGCGGCTCCGCCTCGGGACGTGACCACGACAAGGTGAAGGAGTCCGGTTTGACGCCCGAGTTCCTCCCCGAGGGCGGCGTCACCTTCCGCGAGGCACGCCTCACGGTGGTCGGCCGCAAACTCTTCAGCTCCGACTTCACCGAGCAGAACTTCCTGGACAAGGATGTCCTCGCCCGTTGGTACAACGACCAGCCCGGTGGCTCCCTCCACAAACTCTTCGTTCTCGAAATCCAGCAAGTCTTTGAGGCGTGACATATACCTATATTATATATAAGGAGTAACTCGAGAATATCAAAATCGAAAAGATAAGCACATGATAAGTGGAATCATCAGCGGCATATTGGCAGGCTACATCGCCAGCCGATTGCAAAAAGGCGAAGGCAGCGGTTGCTTGGTCAACCTCTTCCTCGGCATCATTGGCGGCGTGGTGGGCGGTTGGTTGTTCAACCTCGTCGGTCTCGCCCCATTTGGTTGGATTGGCGAAATGATTACCGCCGTTGTCGGCGCCGTAGTAGTTCTCTGGGTGTTTGCCAAACTTCGTTGAAACGTGTCATTATGAAATATTGCAGCCACTGTGGACATCCCAACCCGGAACCCGCCATGTTTTGCGGAGTTTGAACGCTTGGGCGTGATTCCCGAAGAACGTAAAAAGGATGTGGAGAGAATTAAGGCGATGCTAAAGGAGTAAATAATACTGAAAAAGTGAAACGGGAATCGGTTCTTTCTTCTTTCGCTTCCTTGTGGCACCTGCAAAACCACCCTTTTAAGTTTCGTGGTAGAATAGTTTCTGCTGATAGAAATGGTGACATTTCTTGCTCAATAATCATAAAGATATTATTCATTTGAAGTTGTGCCCGACACGGATTTAGGGTATAGTGTGATGAAGAAAATTTTGTTTATGGCGTGTTGTATTAGTTTGTGCTTGTTGCCTTCTTCTTGTGGGGAGACGGATGGACCGATAACACCTCCTGAAGAAAAGCCTGAAGATAGACCAGAGGACAATCCTGAGGATAAACCTGAGGAAAAGCCAGAAGAGACTGACCCTGTTGCCGGTCTCACTTATGTTCTGACGTGTGATAAGGTCTTGACTGATTTTGTCACTGCGGAAGTCATTTATAATGACCTTACAGGGGAGCACAGTGAGATTCTTGACAAGAATGATTGGGCTTCCACGACCTACGCAATTTGTCATAAGACAGAAAACGGGACGACTACCTATTCTGGTTTTGAAGTGGAAGAAAATGGAAGTGTTCCTGAACCGTGGATCATTGATTCTTATGTGACCGTCTGCAGTTGGGAAAAAGAACTTTTCTTTGACCATTTAGGATTGGTTAATGACTGCACCTTGAAGTTTCATCGCAAGGATGGCTATGTGATTGAACCGGGTAGGAAATATGATTTATCTCACCATCTCAGTTGCTTAAAAGGTTTCTCACATCCGATTGTTGATGGAAAGACTGTACTTGTAACATATAGTGGCACCGGTATTGATATAGGCGGTAAATCTTCTTGGTTTGACTATGAAGTGGAAGATTATTTGGATGAACTTTGTTCAAAGTCTTTCACTGTGAGCATGAGTATTGGAACTGATGGTAAGATTACAAAGTTGTCAGACTAATTTATCAAAAATTGAAATACAGCCATGAATGATTTGTCAATGAAAAAGATTGAAAATTTCGTCACCAAAACCGGAGTATGCCTTTTGCTTTTTATGACAGCAGTTGGTGTGTTGTTTGTTTTTGACGTGACATGTAATTTGGATATTTTTCCAACAAAAGGTGGAAAAGATGCTTTCTTGATTCTTTGTTTGGTGATTTGCGTGCTTATATTTTCTTGTGTGATGGTGGCTACTATGTTGAACATTTCCAGAATCGCAAATGCAATAGAAGCCATATCAGAAAAGAAAACGGAAACGAAATGCGACGATTGACTGACAAAGTGGGATGCGTTCCGCTACTTTGATAAGGTTTGCAATCTATTCTCGTCAAATTTTTAGAAAATAATAAAGCCGTGAGAATTCTAACTTTTTGTTGTCTCTTTGTCGCCCTGTTGCTCTTCTCCGCTTGCGGAGTGAGTCGCGCGAAGGGGAGTGCTTCTGCGGATGAGAAAGACAGTTCTGTCGTTTCCCAAGACGGTGTTGGAGGAGAGGATGAGGATAGTTTGGGGGATGGTTCCGTGGAAGACTTTGACGAAGATTCTGATTCTTTAAGCGATGATTCTGATTTTTCAAGCGACGATTCTGATTCTTCAAGCGAAGATTCCGAAGACTCAGAAGACGATGATTCTGATGCTTCGGACGAGGAGGTGGCGAAGCCGCACGTCTGCGTTTCGGAGGATGGGCGCGTCACGATTGAGTCGGGACGCTGTGCCGGCGGAGGAACATCGCCGGACTATTGGGCGAAATGGACCATCGTGGGTGACAACGGGAAGAAACATGTTGTCAAGATGCCGACTTCTTCCTACCAGAGCCAGGTGCACGCGGTGCGAAAGGCGAACGGCAAGACTTACTATATCGTCAATTGCTTCGGAAAGGCGAGCGGCGCGGATGGCTATGAGTGGCTCGAGGCTTACGAAATTGTGGGCAAACGAGTGCGCGAGGTGAAGGTCATGGACGGCGGCAAAAAGCGGAAGGAAACGGAGGAGCCGGAGTTCTCCGTGAACTATAGCATTCCGAACTGGTTTTTCAAGACACGTGGGTTCGGTTATGACTGGATTTTGGAATATGACGCCCGTTTGCGCGAAATTTATGTGCCCATCACCGTTGATGATCGCTATATGAATGACCGTTACAGGGTTTGGCGACACGATGGCACACGCTTCGTCTGCATGGGCGAGCGGGGCAACCGAACTCTTCACCCGAGTCTTTTGGACTATGTCGCACTGACGCTCTATGCTTCCTCGAAGGACTATGTAGTTCGCGTGGATTCCCTCAGAAACAAAGAGTTGAGGCTTGCCGTGTGGCGGAAACCCAAGAAGATGTCAGACGTTCCCGACGTCGTCGTCAGCAAGGGGAAACGGAAACATCATGGACCGGATTCAAGGGGTTACACGCGCGGCGACGACTACCATTTTGTCAAAGACGGGACGAAATATGTCGTCAATCGTCAAGAGAATCATTTCAACAAAAATGGGGCGTGCACGCACCACGAATATTTCCTGAAACTGCGTGGCGGAAAGACGCTGGTTAAGCAGGAATTTGAGTATCGGGAAGATTGATTCTCCAAACTTTCCGCTTTTCCATCTCCAAACTTTCCGTTCCTCTTCTCCAAACTTTCCGCTTTCCCGACCGATACATAATTTCTTTGCCCTTAGACAACTCAAAACCGTTTGCTCATGAAATGTCGAATCTTTGAAACGTGTGTGCTTCTCGCATTGACCGCCGTTCTCCTTGGCTGCCGGAAAAATGAAACGGCGGCTTCGACTGCTTCGACGTCGGCAAACGCTTCTGCCGCCGTTCGGCAGGACGTGGTGCCGACGATTTGCGTTTATGCGTTCGGCAAGGTGAGTGAGGAGTTGCAGCGGGCGATGATGGATTCGTTGCGGAAGCACTATCCGCAGTGTCGTTTCGCCGGGCATCTCCCTTTGCCCGACGAGGCGCTGACGAGTCGCCGCAAGGACCACAAACGCTATCGGGCAGACCTTCTGAATCGCATTCTCGTTGCCCACAAGACGAAGGAAAATCTGGTCATCGGCTTGACGCAGGCTGACATCGGGCTGGACGATTTCCGCGGTCGCCCCCACAGCGGCATCATGGGCTTGGCTCGCGGCGTCGGTGCGGGCGTTGCGGTTTTCTCCTCCTATCGTCCTCGCGACCGCGCTCAACTTTTCAGCGTCATGTTTCACGAACTGGGGCACGCGCAGGGACTCCGCCATTGCCCCGACGCCGCCTGCCTCATGCAGAATGCCAACGGTGGCAACCCGTTCGGCAGGACGCACGTTTTTTGTGAGAAATGCAGGCGCCACATGGAAGCGCGGCACTGGCGATTCTGACGTTGCCGCCGCCTTGTGCGCCAATCCTTCTATCCCTTTTGCTGATGTGACGAACACTCACGCCGGCGAAAGGGATTTTTTTGCAAGAAAAAATTTTCGGCAGGGTGATAGAAACGGGTTACTTCCCGTGCTCTCTTCTCATAAACGTACGAAAAAGATGTACATCCCTAATGTGTAATCCTAAATTGATTGAAACAATGAAAATCTTTCAGCGCAACCCGAAGAACGAACAGAACAACCCGAAGAACGAACAAGTGAAGATGATGAACAAGACGAAGGTTTTCAACGTGATTATTTTGGACCGCAGCGGTTCCATGGAGTGCATTCGCCAGGCAGCCATTGACGGTTTCAACGAAACTTTGGCAGGCATCCAGAAAGCCCAAGAAATGTATGCCGAGACGCAAGAACATTTTGTCTCTTTAGTGACTTTCTGCAGTTGCTCAACGGAACACGTCTTCGATAAGGTTCCTGTGTGCAAGACAAAACCGTTGAAGAAGAAAGACTATAACCCTTGCTGCTGCACGCCGCTTTACGACGCCATGGGAATCACCCTCACCGCGATGCGCCGTTACGTGCAAAGTCTCGAGGATGCCGTGGTTGTCGTCACCATCATCACGGACGGAATGGAGAACGCTTCTTGCGAGTTCACCGGAGCAACCATTCGCAAACTCGTCGAGGAGTTGCGCGGCGAGGGCTGGACGTTCACCTACATGGGAGCCAACCAAGATTCCATCGAAGTGGCGATGACGCTCTCGATTCGTAACGCCCGCAACTTTGACTATTCCGAGCAAGGCACCCGTGCCTCCATGCGCAAGGAAACATCGACTCGAATGAATTTCTTCACCCGCCTTTCCGAAGCGAAAATGGCTGAGTGCGAAGAATGTGCTCCCGAGATGTCGATTGCCGAACGCCGCAATTTCTACACCAGCATGGCGGACGCTGCCTTCGATGAAGAAGAGGCGAAGAACTAAATCTCACATCACAAACTCATATCCTTCCTTTTTTACATCACATGAAAAAAGCCTTTGTTCAGTTTTGGCGCGGTTTGAGCAGTTTGCTCGCCGCCATCGGAAATTGGGTAGCCACGATTTTGGGCATGAAACTCAACACCCGCTACGGGCGCTTCCTTGCCCGCGTCGTCGGCACCTGTTTTGCGTTGTGTGCCGTTTTGTTCACGGTTCGGATGGGCTATAGAATCTACATGCTTGTCACCGGTGTGCGTTTCATTCCGGAATGTGTCCTTGAGCGGAATCTTGAAAGTCGTCCGCTTTCTCCGACCGTGACCTACTATGGCGGCATCTTTGACCACGGATACGTCAAGAACGCCGATGGCGAGAAAACATTGGAGGGACTGCGTTGGGTTTCGCCTCCCCTCGGCGGCGACTCGTTGGTTTGCTATTGCAAGGACGGGAAGCGCGGCTATTTCAACAAATTCACGGGTCAGCCCGTCATCGCTGCGACCTTTGCCCACGCCTGGGCGTTCTCCGAGGGACTTGCCGCGGTCAGCGAGGGCGGTCTCATCAGATTCATCAACAGCAACGGCAAAGTCGTGCTTGCGCCGAACGCGCGCTACATCCGGTCAAATTTGCATTTCCTCTTCCACCACGGCATCAGCATCCTGCCGGATGCGAAGGGAGAACGCGTCGGACTGATTGACAAACAGGGAAAATGGGTTTTGAAACCGGACTACGACTTCATATATTACGCTCGCGGTCGTTGGGTTCTGCAGAAAGCAGAGGAGACATGTTTGCTCGACACCGCCCTGCAAACCGTCATTCCCGCTCTGAAGGGAAGGATGGAGGTCAAGGGAGACCGCGTTGTCGTCACGCTCGCCAGCCACGTCCTGCAGTACTATTCGCTCGAGGGCGAACTCCTTGACGATTTTGTGGTGAGGAACATTTCGCAGTTGCTCTATGATTCTGACGAATTAATGAACAGCAGTTGCGTTGCTCAATCGGATGTCAGCAATGGAAACTCCGGCTCCACCGAATTTGAAGAATTTGTGCCCACAAAGAAGGCGGCGCGCTGCCGGAGTTATGAATCGGAAACGGGTCATTTCGGTCTGATGTCGCCGGAGGGAAAAATCATCACGCAGCCTTCCTTCACTGAAATCACTGCCCACGGTCCGGACCTCTATCTTTGCCGAGACCACACCGGCTCCGGCATCTTGCTCAACGGCAAGGGCGAGCGGGTTCGCTGAGGCTCGTTTCCCCTCTCCCTCTCGTTTCCCTTCCGTCTCCGCTTTGGCGCAAAAAGAGAACTGCACCCGTGTTTTTGCGGGTGCAGTTCTTTCAATATGGAAAGCGTTCGTTTCAGAACATCTTTTCGGGATAAACACCGTCGTCGGCGAGTTTCTGGAACTTCGCAACAACTTCCGGACGGTCTTCGGGATAGGTAACGCCGAACCACTTGGAAGTAGTGTCGAGCACTTCGCATGTAGCGGTTCCGTCCTTGATGAGTTTGTCCACCATGAGCGGAATGAAGAACTCGCTCTTCAGGTTCTCCATGTTTTTCGGGTCAGAGAGGAAAGTTTTGAAATACTCTTCGCTGTGGGCGAAATAGTCGGGAGTGAAGCCCCAGAAGTTCATGGAAACGGGAGTCGTGTCGGGGATTGCCACCCAATTGTCGTCATCATCGAGATATTTCACAACTCCATCGAAGCGCTGAATCTTTGTGCGCTCCACCACGGAGGTGAGGTGGTGGTTCTCATCGTTTTCGCAGACGCCGCGACTAACGGTTCCGCTTTCACTCAACGTATTTCCGACGCGGAAACCAACCATGGCGTATTTACCCGTGGAGCCTTCGGGAAGCTCGGAGAGCCATTTGCCCATCACTTGGAAAGCATCGCGGTCATA
>JBJEAG010000099.1:0-3209 GCA_051868855.1 Alloprevotella sp.
TCACCGTCGAAGGCGGAACGACTGACGAGGAACACAACATCTTCGCGCTCCGAGATCTCTGCCGTCTGGACGACGCCACCCTGTCCTACATCCCCGACCGACAGCGCATCGAACGCCTCGCCCGCCACCTCCTCCTGCCCAGCGGGTCGGAATGAATAAATTACGAGAACAATACATTATTATATATATACCCTCATGGAGAAAGAAAGTTTTCATCATCGTCTGCCCGTGCAGATTCGTTTCAACGACGTGGACAGTTACGGGCACGTCAATAACAACGCCTACTTCGCCTACTATGACCTCGGGAAGCAGGACTATCTGACCAGCGTGCTCAAGGTGGATTACCGTTCCTCGGAGGTCGTCCCCGTCATTGCCCACATCAGCGCGGACTTCATCGCCCCCGTCTTCTACGGCGACGAGATTGAAATTGAAACACGCGTCTCCCACGTCGGCAACAAGAGGTTCACGCTCGAACAACGCGCCATCAACACCAAACGCGACGAGATTGTCTGCACCAGCACGACGGTCATGGTCTGCTTCAACCTCAAAACGCAGGAGTCCGCCGACCTCCCGCAGTCCTATCGCCACGCCATCGAGGCTTTCGAGATGCAATGAACCTCGCTCGCACAACATCTGACTCCTCCTCAAAAATATATACACTTTTCTTGCTATGTCGCAACTGATTCGCTTCACTCCCTCTCCCGCTGCCGAGTTGGACGCTCTGCTCAGCACGCTCGCCCCCGACCGTATCTTCGTGCTCACCGACACCACCACCCACGCGCTCTGCCTCCCCCTGCTGAAGGAATGCGCCGCCCTGCACGACGCGCCCTGCATCACCATCGAGGCGGGCGACGCCCACAAACACTTGGACAGCCTTTCCCACGTTTGGTCCGCGCTCTGCAACGGACGCGCCACGCGCCACTCGCTGCTCGTGAATCTCGGCGGCGGCATGGTGACGGATCTCGGCGGATTTGCCGCCGCCACGTTCAAGCGCGGCATTCGCTTCATCAACGTGCCGACCACTTTGCTCGGCATGGTCGATGCTGCCGTGGGCGGAAAAACGGGCATCAACTTCAACGGATTGAAGAATGAAATTGGGGCGTTCCGCGAAGCCGACGCCGTCGTGGTGAGCACCGCTTTTCTCCGTACGCTGGACGGCGGTAACCTCCGCTCGGGCTACGCGGAAATGCTCAAGCACTCGCTGCTCGAAAACCGTGAGGTGTGGGCGGCTCATTTGAAACTGAACCTCGCCAACCCCGACCTCGCCACGCTCCAGGAACTCGTGCGTCTCAGCATTGAAGTCAAGACGCGCATCGTGACGGAAGACCCTTGCGAGAAAGGAATCCGCAAGGCTCTCAATCTCGGACACACCGCCGGCCACGCCCTCGAAAGCCTCGCCTTGGAAAGAGAGAAACCCGTCCTCCACGGCTTCGCTGTGGCGTGGGGCATCGTCTGCGAACTCTTCATGAGTTGCGCCGAAGCGGGCTTCCCCGAGGACGTCATGCGCCAGACCGTGCGCTTCATTCGCGAAACCTACGGCGTGCCCGACATCACCTGCAAAGACTACGACCGTCTCTACGCGCTCATGCTCCACGACAAGAAGAACGTCGGCAACGAGATTCGCTTCACCCTCCTCTCCGACGTCGGTGCGCTTCGCCTCGACAGTCTCGTTCCCCAAGCCCTTGTCTTTGAGAGTCTCGACTTCTTGAGAGAAGGATAAGGCGGTGTGTTATAATAGCCAATCTGCTGCGTTGCTTTCGGGTTCGGGCTTGGTCATGTACTTCAGTACACTCCCTGCGCCCTCATCCTCAGCGCCTTGCATCTTAGCCATTCTGACGCACCGCCGAGGGAGCAGCCAAAATCTGCTTTAGACACACCCTTAAAACTTAAAATCGTGCCCTTGCTCATGCAAACTTTCACTTCCCGTCTGCTTTCTCTGACGCTTGTCTTCCTGATGCTCTGCGCTGCCGCCGCCTGGTCGGGCAGTTTGCTGGGGCGTCCTTTGCAATCCACTGCCGATTCCCCGACGCCGGCTGATTCCCTTCCGCCTGCCGACGTGCTCAGCCGTCTGCAACTCACGTCGGAACGTTTGGAGAAGACGGACAGTGCGGCGTGGGAGGTCTTTGATGCCGAGGGAGAAGCCGCGGGCTATGTCTTCGCTTCTGCGCCCTACGCTCCCGACGCCGAGGGCTTCGCCGGACCGACGCCGCTCTTCATCCGTGTCGATGCCGACCTCCGCATCGTCGCCTCCACCGTCGGCGAGAACGAGGAAACGCCGGACTTTCTCGAAACTGCTTTCAACGGCATTGCCCCCGCCTTCCAAGGCAAGACGCTTGCCGAAGCTGCCGCCGTGCAGCCCGATGCGGTCAGCGGAGCGACCTATACGTCTCATTCGCTCATTGAAAACTACCGTTTGACGCTCGCTGCCCGTGCTGCCTCCGCCGCTTCCTCTCAGCGCACTCCCGCCCTCGGCTGGCTTCGCACCGCCGCCGTCCTCGCCGTGCTGCTCGTTGGCGTGCTCGTTTCCTTCCGCTTCCGCCGTGTGCGGTGGCTTGTGACCGTTCTGCGTCTGCTGAATGTTGGAGTCTTAGGGCTTTGGTGCGGACAGTTCTTGTCGCTGACGCAACTGCGCGATTGGGTGGCTCACGGTCTCGACCCCGTTGTCAGCCTCGCCGGTCTGGTACTCCTGCTCGTGGCTTTGCTCATGCCGTTCTTTGGAAAACCGCACCACTACTGCCACTTCGTGTGTCCGCTGGGCAGTGCGCAGGCTTTGCTCGCCCAACTTCCTTTTCCGAAGATACGAGTGGGAGAGAAGACGGCGCTCTTCTTTTCGCGCCTCCGCCTGGTGCTCTTCACCGCACTCATGGTCGGACTTTGGGCAGGCGTCGCCGCCGACCTTCTCGAGTTTGAACCCTTCTCCGCCTTCCAGTTCCGCGTCGCTGCCCCCGCCGTCATGATTCTCTGCGGCGTGATTCTCTTCACCTCCTGCTTCGTGCCGCGCCTCTGGTGCCGCGCCCTCTGTCCGCTCGGCGAACTCCTCACCCTCGCGGAAGGCTCGCGCTTCAAGAAAAAGAAAAACTAACCGAATCCTCTTTTCTTGAGAATATGGATTGGGCGTATAGAACCGCCGGCTTTCGACAGCCATTTTGCAACTCTTTTGCAACCCTTTTGCAACCCTTTTGCAACCCTTTTGCAACCTGCAGAAAGCC
>JBJEAG010000100.1:0-3205 GCA_051868855.1 Alloprevotella sp.
TAGTCTCTTAGTCTCTTAGTCTCTTAGTCTCTTAGTCTCTTAGTCTCTTAGTCTCCCCCATGCCTGAAGAATATCTCAAAAACTGTCCTTTGTTGCGCGACACCTCCTTCATGAGTCTCATGGTGCGGCGCATCTGCAACGTGCTCATCATCGCCAACCCCTACGACGCCTTCATGCTCGAGGACGATGGGCGCGTCGATGAGAAAATCTTTGACGAGTATGCCAAACTCGGACTGCGCTATCCGCCCCGCTTCTTCCAAGTCGCCTCGGCATGCGAGGCAGACGAAGAGTTGCAGAACACGTCCTTCGACCTCGTGATTTGTATGCCGGGCGCTGAGGACAACGACGTCTTCGACATTGCCCGCAGCATCAAGGAGCGTTTCCAAGAGATACCCCTCGTCGTCCTCACTCCCTTCAGCCATGGCATCACCCGCCGCATGGAGAACGAGGATCTCTCCATCTTTGAATACGTCTTCTGCTGGCTCGGCAACACCGACCTCCTCCTCTCCATCATCAAACTCATCGAGGACAAGATGAACCTCGACCACGATGTCCGCGAGGCAGGCGTGCAGATGATTCTGCTCGTCGAAGACTCCATTCGCTACTATTCCTCCATCCTTCCTTATTTATATAGGTTCGTCCTGCGCCAGAGTCTCGAGTTCGCCACTGAGGCGCTCAACTCCCAACTTGAGATGCTCCGCATGCGTGGTCGTCCGAAGATTGTCTTGGCTCGAAACTACGAGGAAGCATGGGAACTCTACACCCGCTACAAAGACCAGACGCTCGGCGTCATCAGCGACTGCCGCTTCCCCCGTGGCGGGGTGACGGAGGAGTTGGCAGGCTATGACCTCCTCACTGCCATGCGCCGCGAGGACCCCTTCCTCCCGCTCATCCTTCAGTCCTCCGAGACCGACCGCCGCAGCCTGGCGCGGAAGTGCGGCGCAGGGTTCATCGACAAAAACTCCAAGAAACCGGGCAACGACCTGCGCAAGATGGTGCTCGAGAAGTTCGGCTTCGGCGACTTCATCTTCCGCAAACCCGGCTCCCGCCGCGAGGAGGTGCGCATTCGCAACCTCAAGGACCTGCAGGACAACATCTTCACCCTGCCCGCCGAGTCCTTTCTCTATCACATCCGCCACAACAACGTCTCTCGCTGGCTCGGCTCGAGAGCGCTTTTTCCCATTGCCGAGTTTCTCCGCCACGTCACCTGGGACGAACTCCAGGACATCGATGCCCACCGCCAAATCATCTTCGACGCCATCGTGCGCTATCGCCGCATGAAGAACCAAGGCGTGGTGGCTGTTTTCAACCGCTACCGCTTCGACCAGTACAGCAATTTCCAGCGCATCGGCGACGGTTCCCTTGGTGGCAAAGGGCGCGGTTTGGCGTTCCTCGACCACATCATCCTCCGCCACCCCGACCTCAACGGTTTCGACAACGCCTCGGTGTTGCTCCCCCGCACCGTCGTGCTCTGCACCGACATCTTCGACGAGTTCATGGAGGCGAACAAACTCTATCCGTTGGCGCTCAGCGATGCTCCCGACGAGGAAATCCTCGCCCGTTTCCTCAAGGCACATCTGCCGGAGCGGCTGCGCGACGACCTCACCGCCTATCTCGAGGTCGTCACCGAACCCATCGCCATCCGCTCCTCCTCGCTCCTCGAGGACTCCCACTATCAGCCTTTTGCCGGCATCTATTCCACCTACATGATTCCCTCCCTTCCCGACACGGCGCGGCGCCTCGAACTCTTGGCGGATGCCGTGAAGGGGGTCTATGCCTCGGTCTTCTATCGCGACAGCAAGGCATACATGACCGCCACCCGCAACGTCATCGACCAAGAGAAAATGGCGGTGCTCCTGCAGGAGGTGGTGGGAAGTGACTATGGTGGGCACTACTATCCCCACATCTCCGGCGTGGCGCGCTCCATCAACTACTATCCCATTGGCGACGAATCCGCCGAGGACGGCGTGGCGGACCTTGCGCTCGGTTTGGGGAAATATATCGTGGATGGCGGACTCAGCCTGCGCGTCTGTCCCGCCTATCCCGACAAGGTGCTCCAGACCAGCGAGATGGAAATGGCGCTGCGCGAGACCCAGACGCGCTTCTATGCGCTCGACACGACCTTCACCGACGGGAAATGCCAGGTCGATGACGGCTTCAACCTCAAGAAACTGCCCGTCAAGGAGGCGGAGAAGGACGGCTCGCTGCGTTTCATCGCCTCAACCTTCGACCCCTACGACATGGTCATCCGCGACGGCATCTACGACGGCGGACGCAAACTCATCACCTTTGCCGGCGTCCTCCAGCACGGCGTGTTCCCGCTGCCGGAACTCCTGCAGAAGATTCTGAAACACGGCAGCAGCGAGATGCGCCGCGCCGTCGAGATTGAATTTGCCGTCAAACTGAACTCCGACCGCACGGGCTCGCTCTATCTGCTCCAGATTCGCCCCATGGTGGAGTGCCGCATGATGTGCGACGAGGACCTCGCCGCCATCCCCGACGAGGCGACGCTGCTCCGTTCCCACAATGCCATCGGGCACGGTGTGATTGACGACGTGACGGATGTGGTCTATGTCAAGACCGAGGACTTCACCGCAGCCAACAACCCCGCCATTACCGACGAGATTGACTCGCTCAACCGCCGTCTGGTGGAGGAGGGACGTCACTATGTCCTCGTCGGTCCCGGCCGCTGGGGCAGCAGTGACCCGTGGTTGGGCATTCCCGTCAAGTGGCCTCACATCTCCAACGCGAAGGTGATTGTTGAGGCGGGGCTGACGAACTACCGCGTCGATCCGAGCCAGGGCACCCACTTCTTCCAGAACCTGACGAGTTTCGGTGTCTCCTATTTCACAATAAACGATTTCCAAGGCGACGGTCACTATGACTACGCCGCCCTCGGCGCCCTCCCCGCCATCCACGAAACGAAATATCTGCGCCACGTCCGTTTCGACCACCCGCTCGTCATCAAAACGGATGGCGTGAAGAAGGAGGGAGTCATTTGTCGCTGCGCTCCGGACTAAGAGACTAAGAGTCAAAGAGTCGAAGAGACAAAGAGGAGTCGCTTCGCTCCGGTCAAAGAGTCAAAAAGTCAAAGAGGAGTCGCTTCGCTCCGGTCTAAAGGGTCAAAGAGTCGAAGAGTCAAAGGGGATTCTACCCCAACCCCTCCCTAAAGGGAAGGGCTTAGTTCCCTCCATTAATGTTCATA
>JBJEAG010000101.1:0-14270 GCA_051868855.1 Alloprevotella sp.
TGCACTGCCATTTAGACCTTTCGTGACGGAACAGTGTGAATAATGCAGGTTAGACGTTCCGCACTATGGGTGTGCCAAGAATCAAAAAGACGAAAAGGTAACACCTACGAAAAGAAAGCACCTACAGGACGAATGTAGGTGCTTTCTTTGTGGACCAGCTTGGGCTTGAACCAAGGACCTCCAGATTATGAGTCTGTTGCTCTAACCAACTGAGCTACAAGTCCGATGTTTGCAAAACTGCTGTTTGCGAGGGCAAAATTAGGTTTTTTCCGCCTTCTTCCCAAATTTTTGCGGCTGTTTTTGGAAAACGCCCCGCTTGCAAGAGGCAGGCGGGGCGTTTTTGTGGTGAAATGCCGTCAAGAGTGAATCTTGAGGTCGTCAAGAGTGAATCTTGAGACGGCAGCGAGGGGTTTTAGCGAGCAATGCGCTTGCGTCCGTCTTCGATGTAGGGTTGTCCGGAAACGGGGCGCGTGATGCGGCGGCCGTCAATGCTGTGTTTCTTTCCGGACTTCTTGCCGCCGGTCGTGGGACTGGTGATGCCTTCGGGCACGCCCTCAATGACGGTGATGGGCATTTTCTGCAGGCTGAAACTGCTGATTGCCATGCACTGCTCGCCCGACATGTTGGCGAGAATGCCGAGACTGATGTCGGCGTCTTCCTTGACACTGAACGTCACGCTGTTCTCAGAGATGGTAGCGGACTTCGGCTGCATGGCGGCGTATGCCAATGCTGAGGTGGTGAGTTCCGAAGTGAGCGGGAAGGAGTTGCCGAGCATTGCCACGAGATAGCAACCGGAGGATTCGCCCTCGTAGTCTGTGTCATAAACGGCGGTGAACTTATAGGTGCCGGCGGGAAGATGAACCGTCTGATAAACCTGATGGTCCTTCAGTTCCTTCTCGAATCCGTCCCACTGGGTGGTGATGGTGAAGTCGCCGTGTTTGCCGTAATCGACGTGTGCTCCGGTGTAGGTGGACTGTTCCACGGGGTTCACCTTCGTCCAGGAAGCGAGTCCCATGAAGCGGTTATTGTTATAAGCACTGACGCACGTGCCGTCGTCTTTGAAGGAGGCTTTGTAGTTGACGAGGTAGCCGGAGGTGATGTCCTGCACGCCGCTTTCTTCAAAGTTCAGACAGAAGACGCCCTTCGAATCACTCCAGGCATCGCCGTCAGGTCCGAAGCCGACGCGCGTGCCGGTGTTACCGTTGGAGGTGGCATCGACGACGTTGCCGGAGGACTGGTCGAAGCGATAGTAGAGTTTCAGCGCGTTGTCAGCCTCAGCAGCAGCGATGTTCTCGTCGGCAATGGGTTGGTTGCAGAAACTCTGAATCTGCGCTTCGGTGAGCACTTTGTTCCAAACGCGGAACTCGTCGATAGTGCCGGACATGGGTGCGACGCTTGAGCCTAAGTAGAAGATGGAGGGAGCAGACAGTGTGGTGGTGCTCATCGTTTTGCTTTGGAAGAGTACTCCGTCGCGATAGAACTTGACTGTGCCGCTGTTGAAGGTCACGGCATAGTGGTGCCACTCGTTCGGAATGACGAAGCCATCATCGCAAGTCGTGGTGAGGTTCTTGGTGGAGATGCTCATGGCAGCGTTGGAGTTGGTCTTGAGGAGGAAGGTGGAGGCATTTCCGCCGATGCCGTTGCCCACATCTGCCAAAGCGTTCGGGCGCATCCACCAATCGACGGTGAGCGTCTTCAGTCCGGTGGTCATGGGAACGGTAGTGGTTCTCACGTAGGATGCACCGTTGGAGAAAGTCAGTCCGTTGCCGCTCTCGGCGTTGCAAACGGTGAGGGCTTTGGCTTGCAGAGCCGTGCTGCTTCCGACTTCGTTGGTCGTGGTGAGCGAGATGTTGTAGATGCCCGGATGCTCCGGTTTGAAGATGGGATTCTGGTCAGCGCTGGTGAGAGCAAACTTGTCGCTGACAATGTCCCATTTCCAAGCGTTCGGTCCGAACTTCGTGAGGTCATAGAGCTCTACGGCTTCACCCTTGACAACGATGGAATTATTCACGCGGAAGTCTGACTGCGGCGCCACTGCCGTCACGCTGACTTGCTTGGTGGCAGATGCCTTCTGACCGTCGGGAGAGGTCACGGTGAGGGTGACGTCGTAGGTTCCTTCTCGCTGATAGATGGCAGCCGCCATGGGCGTGTTCACTTTCTCATTGTCTGCGCCGGGCATGCTCCATTCGTAGAGATAGCCGGTGAGCGAAGAGGAGGGAATGAAACTGATGCGTTCGCCAGCAGCGACGTTGGATTTGCTGAGGGAGAAGTCAGCCGTGGGAGCGGGAGCGGCAAGGACGTTCACGGTGATTTCGTCTTCTGCAGTGTTTCCGTTCTTGTCAGCCACAACGACTTTGACGGTCTGCTCGCCGGTGTGGCGGAAGGTCACTTCGGGGCTAATCACAGCGACGTCCGTCATGCCGGCATCGGGCACGGTCCACTTGACGGTTTCTGCGCCGCGTTTAGCGGTGGCGGTGAACTTCACGGGAATGCCGACGTAGATTCCTTCGGTGGGTTGCACGATTGCGGGATCGAGGAGCGTGCTGGAAGTCAAGACGAGGTCGGTTGCCGAGACGACGCTGAAGTTGTCGTTGGCGAGGGGAGCGTGGAGACGGTTCGGACCGTAGTCGCGGAGTTTGGTCTCTCCGCCGGAGCGAATGACGTCACCTTTATAATATACCAACAACTTGTCAATGAGTCCGGCGCCGCCGGCTTCTACATTTCTTCCATAGACATCAAAATCATCGAAGGTTTTGTTCCAAATGCGGAGTTCATCGATTTCAGCGTCGAAACCGCCGCTGGCTGTGGCAGAGAAGGTGAGGTCGCCGAAACCGCCGACGCCCGGCTCGGCTGAGTTGCAAGATGCTTTCTTCGCGCCATCGACATAGACAGACATTTTTCCGCCATCAACCACAATGGCGATGTGCTGCCACTTCTCGGTCTTGAGTGCTCCGGTGGCGTTGCAGCGATTGCTTGTGGTCCATCCGGCTGTGAAGGTACCGTCGGCGTTGGCGTGGAACATGAACTGTCCCCAACCGGGTCCGGCGCTTTGATTCCAGTCGGCGAGCGAGTGACACTTCATCCAGAACTCAATGGTGACGTTCTTGCGAATGGGACTGAAGACGCCGGGGATGGTGAAGCCGGAGTGGCGAAGGTCGATTGCCTGATTCTCTTCAGCGAAGTAGGGCACTTCGGCAGAGACTTGGGCTGATTCGACGCTGCCATAGACGGCGGTGACTTCGAAAGTGCCTTCAGCGTCGGCGGGAAGCGTATATGACTTCGTGGATGCGCTCAACTCGGCGAGTTCTTTGCCGTTTTGATAGACTTTATAGGCGGTCAGCACATTGGCTGACTTCACAGGTGCTTCCCAAAGGAGGACTCCGTCGGCGATACGTGCGTTTTGCGGAGCGTAGATGCCACGACCGGGGACAATCACGGAGATGGTGGTCGATTTTCCGGCGTTCTGGATGAGCGTGCCCGGCGTTTCGCCCACAACGAAGGGCGTTTCGATGCCTTCGGGGTCAATGTCGTAGTCAATGATGGAGGCTTCGCGAATGTGTCCCTCACCGACCGCGGTGCTCTTGGTTCTGATGGTGAAGAAATATTTGAGCGGCTTGCTCTGGTCGTAGCCGGCACTGAGGTCGGTCAGGTCATAGCCGAACTCCATCGGCTCGGTGTGGAGATTGCCGTCCGCCCAGCGTCCCAACATGGGTATTTCGGGCGCAGGAACGGTGTTACCGCCGTTGCCGTCGCCGGCATATTTAAAGTGTTCGAAAGCAATGACGCCGTCGGGTTCCGTGGCGTTCAGGTTTTCGGAAACGCCGGCTGTGAGATAGAGTTCGGAACGGCGGGAGTAGTCCATCTTCAGTTTGATGGTGCGCAACGGGCGATAGTTCTTTCTCACCTTATAGACCTCGGGCTGCCACCAACTGTTTCCCATCGTGCCGTCGGCATTGAACCAGGCTCCGGCGTGAGCGTAGGGACAGTAGATGAAACCGCTGTTTGCCCAGTAGGGACCCCAGGAGTTGACGATAATCCATGCGCCTTTCTCGTCAGCAGACTCTTCGCCATAGACGCCGTTGCCGTTCAAATCGAACTCAATGCGGTCGTCATAACCGACAACAGTCAGCGCGTGATCGACGCTGGTGCCCCATTTTTTCACATATTTCTTTCCGACAACTCCGGCTTCCGTGTTGGCGGGAGTTGAGGGAATGGCTTCAGAGGTCAAAGCGCTTGCCACGCCGATGCCGACGATGCCGCCCGAATGGAAGTCTGTGTCGCCGTTGTGGTTCCAAAGCCAGTTTTTGACTGCTTCGCGTCCTTCCTCTGTCTGCACACTGATGGGAAAGTTGGTGGGACGGAGCATACGGTTGTGCATGGCTTCATACCACTTCTCGTAACCCGTCATCCAGCCGAAATCATTGTACGTCTCTTCTTGATAGCCGAACAGAGCGGAGTAAGTCTGTCCGCCGTAGGTCTGGGCGGAGGGAACGCCGACATACTGCACAAACTCGTCCTTTCCGGAGTTACCGTTTGTGAGCAGCCAGACGAAGTGGGAGGGATAGTAGTTCTTAGGGTCTTTTCCGTTCAAATTGCGGAAGGAGTTCATCTCGTGGGAGAACATGTAGCAGATGCGGGAAGCAGAACCGCAAGAGCCGCCGGCTTGGTTGAAGACGGGCGGGAAATAGAGTGTCTCCGCGTTGTTGCAGTGGTCGGGGCGGGTCTGCACGGCTTTCGTGCCGACCTTCTTGGCAGGCGTGAGCAACGTCCAGTCGCAGCGCACTTCGGAACTGTAGTCAGGATATTTCTTCCTGTCCACCGACTGCGCGCTGAGCGCGGCGGGCAACACGCCAAGAGCCAAAAACGCCCATTTCATCGTGTTTTTCATGATTGGATTTTTGTTATAGTTGATAAGTTGAATTCGCTTGCGGTGAAAGCGAGTCGCGCTTGCGGTGAAAGCAGGACGCGTTTGCGGTGAAAGCAAGACGCGTTTGCGCCATCGCAAAGAAGGCTTTCACCGCGTCAAAGTTACTAACTTTTTCTTTCTGAGCGTTGAAAAGCGCGCAGTAAGTGCCACAAACACCGAGAACGGACGAAAATCCATCGTTCGCGCCGCTCTGAGCATATTGTTTCTGCCCCGGAATCTCATTTTTTCCTAAGGACTTCTCATTCCTGTCCGCCGACTTGTCATTATTTTCTTTACACCCGTTGGTGTTCGCCGTAACGATGAACACGTGTTCGCCGTAACGATGAACACATGTCCGCCGTAACGGTGAACACGTGTCCGCCGTAACGGTGAACACCAACGGGAATAGCAGACAGGAATAACGAATCGGCGGAAAAGAACAACAACTCGGCGGAAAAAAACGACAACTCGGCGGAAAAAAACGACAACTCGGCGGACAGAAATGACTAAATCCTCGTCCGCAAGCGGTTGTTTTTGGGAAGAAGAAAATAAGCACGCAGAAAACGCGATTTTCGCTTATTTGTAGCAAAATCGTCAAAATAAGCACGCTCAATCAGTCTTATTTCTACGTAAAACATGAAAATAAGCTCGCTCGAGCGTGCTTATTTGAAATCCAGTGCTTACCTTTGCGGCATCAATAATAACCCGTTTGAAGCGTATGGAATACACTGAACTTTTAGAAAAGCAAATCATCGGCAGACTGAAAGTGGACAACCCTTGGTGGACGGAGGAGAAGATTCCGGACTTCTACCGTCAGATGTCGCCGCGTCTCTATCTGAACATCTTCATGCCTTTGCTGCAAGACCTGGAACTGAGACGTGCACTGATTCTCATGGGACCCCGAAGAGTGGGCAAAACCGTGATGATGCTCCACGCCATACAAAAACTGATTGACAGCGGAGTTCCTGCCCAGAACATTATATATATATCGGTGGAGACGCCGATTTACAACAAAATCTTCCTTGAGCAACTTTTCTCGCAGGCGTGCCAGACACTCGGAAAAAGCGCGACGCAAGAACAGTTGTTTGTCTTTTACGACGAGATTCAATATCTCAAAGAATGGGAGGTAAACCTCAAATCGTTAGTGGACACCTACCGCAACGTGCGCTTCGTGGCATCCGGCTCAGCCGCCGCAGAACTCAAACTGAAAAGCAATGAAAGCGGCGCCGGACGCTTCACCGATTTCAGCCTGCCGCCGCTGACGTTCTTCGAATACATACATCTGAAAGGCTACTCGAACATCATCTTCCCCGACTTTCTGGAGTGGCACGGTCAAAAGGTGCGATTCTGCCAAACACTCGACCAAGAACTTCTCAACAGCCTTTTCATTGACTACATCAACTACGGTGGCTATCCGGAAGTCGTCTTCTCCGAGAAGATTCAAGAGAACCCCGGGCAGTTCATTCGCCACGACATCATCGACAAGGTCTTGCTTCGCGACCTTCCCAGCCTCTACGGCATCAACGATGTCCAGGAACTCAACTCCTTGTTCACGATGATTGCCTACCACTCCGGAGCACAGTTCACCTACGAGGCACTGTCCAAAGAATCCGGAGTGAGAAAAGAGACGCTGAGAAAATATATTAATTATCTGGAAGCGGCTTTCCTCATCAAAGTCGTGCGCAGAACTGACGACACGGCAAAACACTATCAGCGCGAGACTCAGTTCAAGATTTATCTGACAAACCCCTCGCTCCGCTGCGCTTTGTTCCAACCCATCAGTCAGCAGGACAGCGAAATCGGAGACATGGTTGAGACGGCAGTCTTCGCACAGTGGTTTCCGCGGCAGGAAGTCGCCATCCGCTATGCCAACTGGAAGATGGGACAGCAGCAAGGCGAGGTGGACATTGTCGGACTGAACATCGCTCGCCAAAAACCGGACTGGGCAGTGGAGGTGAAATGGACCGACCGCTACTTTGAACGACCTCAAGAGTTGAACTCTCTGAAATATTTCTTGGAAAAGAACGGCATGAAAGAAGCGATTGTGACCAGCATCCGCAAAACCGGGTGCGTCGCTCTGGGAGACTTGACCTTGCAGTTCGTTCCCGTGGCGTGCTACGCTTACATGGTCGGCGAGAACACGCTGAACCACGCCAAAAGTTTCTACGGCTTGTGATTCCGAAAGAGAGAGAACGGGACACCGTTCTTCGCGGAAAAATTCAGACATAAAAATAAGCGCGCTCGAGCGCGCTTATTTTTATAACACTACCTAAACTACTGTTTTCTATTTGGTTATAACGCAAAAATAAGGAGAGAGGAAAGATTTTTGCACGGTTTTCGAGGTTAAAACGGGCGGAAAACGAGGGGTTGGAGACCTGCTTTCAGTGGCTTCCCGCCGCCTGCGAAACGAAGTGAGCGGAGTGAGTGCCGGCGGAGACTGCTTGCAACGTGGTGCCGTCAAAAACGACGTCCACTGCCTTGCCCTTCTCCGTGGGGAACGTGAGGGAGTGAGAACCGTAGCGCACGGCGCAGGTTTGTCCGCTGAGGGAACGAATGACGGCGCGGGAGAGACGTCCGCCGTGCCATTCCACATCTACTTCAAAATTGCCGCGGGCACGGAGTCCCGTGATTCTTCCGTCTGCCCAAGCATCGGGAAGAGCGGGCAGGAGGTCGATGACTCCCGCGTGGCTTTGAAGCAGCATTTCCGTCACGCCTGCCACTCCGCCGAAGTTACCGTCAATCTGGAAAGGCGGATGGCTGTCCCAGAGATTGTCGTTCGTGCCGTGCTTAAGCAGGTTCTGATAGAGAACGTAGGAGTGGTTGCCGTCGTGAAGACGTGCCCAAAGGTTCAGTTTCCAACCCATGCTCCAACCGGTGGCTCCGTCGCCACGGTGTTCCAGCACGACACGCGAGGCTTTCGCCAGTTCCGGCGTGGTCAGCGGAGAGATGGAGTGACCGGGATGCAAGCCGAAGAGATGATTCACGTGGCGGTGCTGGTCGTTCGGGTCATCTATGTCGCGGCTCCACTCGAGGAGCTGTCCGTAGCGTCCGATGCGATAGGGCGCGAGTTGCTCGAGAATCTTTTCCCAGCGAGCCACGTCCGCCGTGTCGCATTTCAGAACGCGGGCGGCTTCGATGCAGTCGAGGAGAATCTCGCGAATGACGGCGTGGGTGAAGGTGGTGCCCTCGTCGATAGGACCGTGTTCCGGCGAGGTGGAGGGAGCGGCGGTCAGCGTGCCGTCCGACTTACGCCAAAGGAAGTCCTCGCAGAAAAGGGCGCAGGGTTTCATCAGCGGCCACGCAGTCTCTTTGAGGAAACGGATGTCACGCGTGAAGTCATAGTATTCCCAAAGATGCGTTGCCAACCAAGACGCCGCCATCGGGTTATAGTTCCAAGACATGTCGGCACCTTCCAGCGGCGCAGTGAAGCCGAAAATGTTGGCGGAGATTCCGGCAGCCCAGCCTCTGGCGCCCCAATAGTCCTGCGCTGTTTTCTCACCCGGCTTCTCCAGCAGACGAATGAAATCCGTCAGCGGTTCGGCACACTCGGCGAGGTTCGTGGTCAGCGCAGGCCAATAGTTCATTTGGAGATTTATATTATTATGGTAGTCCACGCGCCAAGGACCGTCCACGTTGTTGTGCCAAATGCCCTGCAAGTTGGCGGGCAGGTTGCCGGGGCGGGAAGAGGAGATGAGGAGGTAGCGACCGAAAGCAAAGTAGAGCGTTTCGAGCGAAGGGTCTGCCTTTCCTTGGCGATAGGCTTGCAGACGTGCCGCAGTGGTCATGCTCTCCGTTGCCTTTCGCGCGGCACTTTCTTCGCCGAGGCGGAAGGTGACGCGGTTGAAGAGGGCGGCATAGTCGGCATAGTGCTCGGCGAACAAACGGTCAAAGCCTTTCTTCGCAGCCTTGCTCATCCATTTCTTCGTGGTGGCGGCGGGATTCACTCCAACGTAGGCAAGCGGGTCGGAGAAATCGGGATCATAGTTCGGCGCGTAGTCGGTGTCGGCAGTGAGGAGAATGACAGCCTCATCGGCATTCTCAACCGTCAGCAAACTGTCTTGGCAAAGCACCTGCCCGCCCACGGCTTTCACTTGCAAGCGCACGGCATATTCCATTCCGTTGTTGTCCAAACGACCGCTGTAGAGCACGCCGTTCTTGCCGTCGGCAGAGAACTTGCCTTCGCCGAGCGGATTGGGGCAATAGGTGATGCGGAGGTTCTGTCGTCCCTTCTCCGACGCCGAAAAGCGGATGGCGATGACGTTGGCGGGATAGGAAACGAAGGTGCGGCGCTCATGGGTCACGCCGTCGGGTGTGCGGAACGCCACGGTGGCAAAGGCGGAATCGACGGAGAGTTCGCGGCGATAGTCAGCAATGGCGTTTTCTTCGAGTCCCGTGGCGATGCAGAGTTCGCCGAGCGTGGTGAAAGAACCGAAGCGAAACTGCGGCTCGCGCCAGGATTCGTAGGGCACTTCGCTGTTGAAGTTTGCCTGAGTGAGCGCGGCAGCCTTGTCCCAGTCGCCGCGAGCAAAAGCTTCACGAATCTCGGGCAGCAGGTGCGCCGACTTTTTGTTTTGATTCCAATAGTCTGCCGGTCCTTTCGCCGTGTTGGGACCGCCGCGCCAGAGCGTTTTCTCGTTCAGCGTGTAGCGTTCCACGGCGACGGAGCCCATGACGTTGCAGCCCAGACTGCCGTTACCGAGGGGCAGCGAAGCGTTTTCCCACTCGCGGTCGGGATTGGCGTGACCTTCTCCCGCGCTGATGGGTTTGAAACCGGTTCCTTTCTTGTCTTCGTTTCCTTTCCACCAGATTTCGCGTCCTTGCAGCGAGGTGGGGCGGTCAAAGCGCACGACCTGCTGGGCGGCGGCGTGAAGTCCGTAAAGAGAAAGCAAAAGAAGAATGACGTGTTTTTTCATAGTATGAAGAGTTGGGGATATACCTTATTATATATAGCAGACGCAGCGCATCACATACCTTATATATATGGAGCACTTATCGCCCCGTTGCGATATTTCTCACTCGAAGACTTTGAAGGAGTAGCCCTGACTGAGCAGCCACTCGATGGCACGCGGCAGGGCGTAGAGCAGTTTGTCGTGGCTTTTCACGGAGTCGTGGAAAGTGATGATGCTCCCGGGGCGGGCAAAGCGCCGCACGTTCAGCAGGACGTCGCGCCCGTTCAACCGAGTGGAGTAGTCGCGAGTGACGAGATCCCACATCACGACTTTGTAGCGCCGCTTGACAAAGACATACTGGTCCCACTTCATCCAGCCGTGGGGCGGGCGGAAGAGGTCGGTGTGGAGATACTCGTTCGCTTTGTCCACGTTGTTCAGATAGGAGGTGATGCCGTGGCGGAGTCCGCCGATGTGGTTGAACGTGTGGTTGCCGAGGCGGTGTCCCCGCGCTTTGACCATCTCGAAGACCTCGGGATGCTTTCGGATGTTGTCACCGACCATGAAGAAGGTGGCTTTGATGCCGTATTTGTCGAGCACGTCCAACACCCATGGCGTGACCTCGGGAATGGGACCGTCGTCAAACGTGAGATAGACGGCTCGTTCCTTTCGGTTCATGCGCCATAGGGCGTGGGGATAAAGCCAGCGCAGGAAGACTGCGGGTTGCTCGATAATCATGCGGTGCGTTCGAAAAGGGTGAACTTATCCTCCGACCTGCTGATAGTAGGTGGACATGCCGCTACTGAAAGCCGGCGTGTCATAGAGTTTCTCGACTTTGGTTCTGAACGCCTTCTCTTCTTTCGATTTAACTGCGCCGAGGGCTTGGAGCGCCTCGATGGTGGAAGCGAAGAGATAGTAGTTGGTGCGGCGATAGCTCTCGACGGTGGCGGAGGAAAGGGAGTTGAGATAGTTGAAGTACTGGAGGTTATAGGTCAGCACAGCCTTTGCCACTCTCTCCGCCTCCTTCGCGTTGCCCACTTCCGCCCAGAGGGAGGCGAGTTGGGAATCGTCGTCGGTGTAGGGGATGTTGCAGGCGGGCAGTTCCTTTTCGCAGCGTGCCAACACCTTGGCGGCATCGTCTTTCTTTCCGCTGCGCACGAGTCTGTCGGCGAGCATCACGAACATCCGGCGGTGCGTGCGGCACATTCTGCCGACGGTTTCGTCGATGTAGAGACCGGGTTGTGAGATGTTGCCATATTTGAAGCGCTCCATGAAGTTGCGCATCATGAGTTTCTCGTCCACCACACCTCTGCCGCCGAAGTTGAACGGCGTGATGCGATATGCCAAGCCTTCCAACACGCAGAAGTTCTCCAGCGAAGCGTAGTTCTCGGAGCCCAGGGTGACGCTCATATACATCGGGCGTTTCCAGTCGGCGTGGGCAAGCATCTCATAGACCATGACGTCGGCGCGATAGAGTCCGCCTTGGCGTTCAGCCACGTCTTTCAGCGAGATAATCATCTTGTCGGGGATGGAGTCGGGACCGAGCGGGAGGAACATGCCGCTTTCTCTGACTGCGTCCTTGTTCACGGTGACCACAACGGAGTCAGTGGGGAAGTAGCCGCCGACTTCTTTGCAGACATAGTTCTTGAGAATATAGGACAGTTCGTAGGGGTCGGTTTCGGGGTTCGCCTTCTTCAGCGCATCCAACTGCTCCTTTTCTTCGGCGCGGATGGGATAGTAGGCGTGCTTGCCGTTATCAACGTAGCAGATTCTGTCCCAAGTGATGGGCAGCGCGGGAGAGTCGTAGGCGGGACGCTTCATCTGGTCGGTGTACCAGTCCGTCTGGAGATAGGAGAGGTTGCAGACGCGGGCGTCGGTGCGCTGTCCTTCCACTTCTTGGTTATACCAGAGCGGGAAGGTGTCGTTGTCGCCGTTGGTGAAGATGATGGGGTTGCCTTCTTCGGGCAGGGTGTTGAGATAGTTCAATCCGAAGTCGCGGCAGGCATATCGTCCGGAGCGGTCGTGGTCGTCCCAGGTCTGGCTGACCATTTGCAAGGGCACGCAAATGCCGGCGAGCGAGGCGACGGCGGCAGCAAGCGCAGGTTTCTTCAGCAGTTTCTCCAAACCGGAAGCGATGGCTGCAACGCCGAGACCAATCCAGATGGCGAAGGCATAGAACGAGCCGGCGTAGGCGTAGTCACGTTCGCGCGCCTGGCTGGGAGTTTGGTTCAGATAGAGCACGATGGCGAGTCCGGTCATGAAGAACAGGAAGAAGACGACCCAGAACTGGCGAACGCCTTTCTCGCCGCGGTAGGACTGCCAGAAGAGTCCGATGAGACCGAGCAGAAGCGGGAGACAGTAGAAGACGTTGTGACCTTTGTTGTCTTTCGACAGCACGTCGGGCAGCAGACTTTGGTCGCCGTAGAGGGCGTTGTCGATGAACGAGAAACCGGTAATCCAGTTGCCGTGCTCGAGTTCGCCTTGGCTTTGAATGTCGTTTTGACGTCCGGCGAAGTTCCACATGAAGTAGCGCCAGTACATGAAGTTCACCTGATAGGACAGGAAGAAGCGGATGTTCTCCAACTGTGTCGGCATGGAGACGGGCACTTCGTAGCCGTCGGGCGTTCTCATGTAGCCCTCGTTCATGTCGATGTCGCCCATCCACTCTTGATAGCGGGCGGCGTGTCCGGCACTCCACATTCTCGGGAAGAGCATGGTGAGTTCGGAAGGATAGTTCACGCCAACGGTTTCTTCGATGTCTTCATATTGGTCGGGTTCATCGGGCGTCGCCTTCTCCTTGCGCTGGGTGCGCATCCGTTTTTCGTATTCGATGGCTCCTGCGGCGTAAGCCTGCCCTTGCGAGCAGTAAGCCTCGCCCTTGAAGAGCGGATAGGAACCGTACTGTTCACGTCCCATGTAGGTGCCGAGGGTGAAGATGTCTTCGGGAGAGTTTTGGTCCATCGGCGTGTTCTGCGTGGAGCGGATGACGATGATGGCGTAGGAAGAATATCCAATCATCAGCATCAACATGCAGAGCAGGGAGGTGTTGAGGAAACGTTTGCGCAGAATGAAGTTGCCCTGCTTGTCCTTCAGCGTCAGCACGAAATAGAGGGCGCCGAGCACGAGCAGTCCGCAAACCACGGAAAGCGACCCGTGACCCATGAAGGGGATGCCGAGCAGGGCGATGCTGGCGACGTAGAGAATCTGCGTGCGAATGCGGTTCTTCTGCGTCGTGCTCCAAATGGCGGTCAGCACAACGCCGATGAGCACCGTGAGATAAATCACAACGCCGGTGTTGAACGGCATGCCGAGTCCGTTCACGAAGAACAACTCGAACCAGCCGCCGACTTTCACAATGCCGGGCACAACGCCGTAGAGCACGGCTGCCACCAAAAGCATGGAGACGCCCAGTGCCACGAGCGAGCCCTTCAAGTTGGCGGAGGGATAACGCTTATAATAATATACGAGGGTGATTGCCGGCAGACAAAGCAGGTTCAAAAGGTGAACGCCGATGGAAAGTCCGGTGAGATAGAAGATGAGCACGAGCCAGCGGTCGGAGTGGGGCTCATCGGCGTGGTCTTCCCATTTGAGAATAAGCCAGAAGACCAAAGCGGTGAACATGGAGGAGTAGGCATAAACTTCGCCTTCCACGGCGGAGAACCAGAAGGTGTCGCTCCAAGTGTAGGCAAGTGCGCCGGTCAGACCGCTGCCCATGATGACAATCAGTTGGGAGAGGGAGGTGACGACTCCGTCTTTGCAGATGAGTTTCCGCGTCAGGTGCGTGATGGTCCAGAAGAGGAAGAGGATGCAAAGGGCGGAGAGCAGCGCCGACATGATGTTCACGCAGAAAGCCACTTTTGTCGGGTCGTCCGTGAATTGGGTGAAGAAGTTGCCGGTCAGCATGAAGAACGGTGCGCCGGGGGGATGGCCGACTTCAAGTTTATAGGCAGTGGTGATGAACTCCGGACAGTCCCAAAAACTTGCGGTAGGCTCCACCGTCAGGCAGTAGGTCACGGCTGCCACGGCAAAGGTGAACCATCCCAGCAAGTTGTTGATTAGATTGTACTTTTTCATAGGGTTAAAGTATCGGGAATGATTTTTGATTATGATTTTCTGCGCAAACTCGGGAAGCGCAGCAAGCAAAACTGCACTTCAACGTGCAAAAATAGGGATAAAATCTCAGATTGCTCCGTTTCCCGCCCCTCTAACTACGCGCGGCAGCAGAAAACTCTGCCAAACGGTTTCTTAAAATCTCACTTTTCCCTCGGACTTTCTCACTTTTTTCTTGGAAATCGTCACTTTTTCCTTGGGAGTCGTCAGTTACCGCGGCACGGCGGTAAACTTACCGCGGCACGGCGGTAAACATGCCGCGGCACGGCGGTAAACATGCCGCGGCACGGCGGTAAGTAACGAGTCGGCGTCCGAGCAGGGAAAACGCATCAGCTCAGCTCTCATTCCTCTTGCGCGAAGTACTTGAT
>JBJEAG010000102.1:0-3180 GCA_051868855.1 Alloprevotella sp.
CCTCTGAAGGCAGGTTGGCACACAAATTTGTCAATCTCAGTCTTGCTTTCTGTATGTTATAATTATAGGTGTCTGTACCAACAATCTTGAGGGACTCGTCAACAACGCCAATTACCAAATGTCCCCCATCCATGTTTGAGAGGGCGGAAACATAGGAAAGGACATCATCCTTCTCCTTACCACAGAAGTCATTCTTTAGATTCTTGAATTCCTTCCATTCACACTCTTCATTTTCTTTAGGATAGTTGGAGAGCAGATACTGCTGCAATTCTAACTCTGTCATATTGTGTGTTGTGTTTTTAATGTTCAACTCGGGTGACTTATATACGTATTTGCAAAGTTCTTATTTAATTATGAAACGATTGAACTAAACATGATTTGCCCGCTCAAGCAGCCAATCCGTGGCAAGGACACGATGAATGGTTTTTCCCTCCACGTTCAAATCGCCGCTTTCGCCGGACATCATGACCAAGGTGAGGTCGGTGCACCCGGTGGCGGCAGAGCCTTTCAAGAGTCCGCCAATTTCACGGTTGTAGAGTTTCGTTTTGGGATTGGTGAAGTCGTAGGTCACTTGAATCAACTGCTTGACGCGGTTTCGTTCCACCACGCAGAAATCCACTTCAAAGTTTTTGTTTTGGCGAAGATAGAAGAGTTGTTGGGTGTCAAGTTCCATGCGTCTCAACAATTCGATTGCCACGACATTCTCCAATCGCCATCCCAGGCTTTCGGTCTGAAGCACGTCCTCATGGTTCGTGATGAAGGCATTGTCAATGGGATAGGCTTTGCGCTGGGTTTGACGTTCAATGCTTTTGAAGGAATATTTCGGGATGATGCGCAGCAAGCACGCGTTTTCAAGATAGGAAACATAGTCCTTGACCGTGTGGACGGACTTCAACTGCAGGTCGGTTTGGAGACGCGTGTAAGAAATCTCTTGGCAGAAATGGTCAAGAAGCGTGTTAGCCATCTGCTGCAGCGTCTTTTTGTAGCGCACCTTATAGCGTTGGCAAATGTCTTTGGAAATGACGGCGGAATATAAAGAATCAATATATTTGTCCTGCCGCTCCAAGGAAAGCGTCTCAGGGAAACCGCCCTGCATCAGATAGGCATCAAGGGCGTGCAGCAGAAGTCCGTTGGCACGTGTGGTGAGTGCTTCAGTGTTTATCTGCTTGGCTTGACAGTATTCGGCGAAGGAAAAGGGATAGAGCCGAATCTCGTTGTAGCGTCCGGTGAGATGAGTGGCGAGTTCTCCGCTCAACAGATTGGCATTGCTGCCGGTGAGAATGAGACGTATGCCCTGCCGCAACAACCGATTGACAAACAAATGCCAGCGCGAAACATTTTGAATCTCGTCCATGAACAAATGGGTGAATGACCCGTTGATGCGATAGAGCGTTTCAATGATATCGTTGAGTTCAGAAGCAGGCAGAGCGGACAAAGTTTCATCGTCAAAATTGACGTAGGCAAAATGGACGTCACTCTCCATCAAGACTTTCTGACACAAGGTAGATTTGCCGCATCGGCGCACACCGATGACAATTTGCGCCAATTTGCTTTGGAGGTCTATTTCCCCCTCTTCCTGACGGGAAATTATGTTTGAAAAGTCGGTGCTGAGCAACTCTTCTTTTTGGTCTCTGAGGATGCGTTCTATTCTGTCCATTTTGACGGCATGATTGAGTTTGCGGCAAATTTGCTAAGAATAAACGGTTTACGCAAGATTCTTGCTTCCAAACTGCACAAAATGGAAAGTTTTTAGGAGTCTAAACTGCACAAAATGGAAAGTTTTTGGGGGTCTAAACTGCACAAAATGGAAAATTTTTCACTCTGCGGCGGCGGCGTGAGCCTCGAAATAGCAGGCGAGGGCACGGGAAATGTCGAGATAGGTGCGCTCGAAGTTGCCGGTGTACCATGGGTCTGCCACGTCGCGGGCTTCGCCGGTCAGTTCCATGAGCAAGAACACCTTTCCGTCGCGGTCCTGCCAACCGGAGGCAGTCTTCCACACAAGGTCGGGAAGAAGGCGCGAAAGCCAAGCATAGTTGTTGTTATCCATCAAGAAGATGCGGTCGAAGCGTTCATAGTCGGCGCGGCAGATTTGGCGTGCTCCCCGCCGAGTGAAGGGAACGCCGTGACTGCGCAGACAGGACTTGGCGGGAGGATAGACGTCGTTGCCAATCTCTTCCGTGGAGGTGGCTGCGCTCTCAATTTCATAGTCCGCCTGCCGCCCCTCCTCTTTCACCATCTTCTTCATGATGAACTCCGCCATCGGACTGCGGCAAATGTTACCGTGGCAGACGAACAGTATTTTCTTTTTTCTTTCCATGCTGCAAAGATATGTTTTTTCCCTAACTTTGCCTCGGACTTGTTCAAACGAGCGATAGCGCAACTTCCACCACCCAACGACCATGAACACAACATCTCCTGAATTTGACCGCCTTGCTTTCACCGTGCTCGCCATTGAAGCGTCCGCACAGAAGATGGGCATTTCACCGTCGGAAATGAGACGACGGCTGGACAAAGTGGGACTCATCAAGAACCTCATCCAAGACTGCTACGAGACCCTGCACACTGAGAGCCGCGAAGCCGTGGCAAACGATGTCATCGAAGCACTCAAAAACTGGGAAAGGGAATGAAGATGGACAAGCAAATACTATATCACGGCTCAGATGTCATCGTTGAGCACCCTTTGGTGAACCTTGGCAGAAAAGATTTGGACTTCGGAACGGGGTTCTATCTGACTCCTTTGTTTGAGCAAGCCTCTCAAGGGGCAACACGCGTCAGGACAATTAGGAACGCAGAACGAGCCATTGTGAATGTCTATGAGTTCACGCCCCCTGCAAACTGTCGCATCAAACGTTTTGACTCCTACGACAAAGAGTGGCTTGACTTCATCGTTGAAAGCAGAACCGGGAAGCAGCCTTGGAAAGGATTTGACATCATCAAAGGAGGCATTGCGAACGACCGCGTTATTGACGCAGTAGAAGCCTATATTCAAGGTTATGCAGACGTTGAACACACTTTGCGACAACTGATCTATCAAAAGCCCAACTATCAGATTTGCCTTTTGAATCAAGACATAGTTGACAAGCACTTAAAATTTCAATCACACGAAAAAGTTTAGTTATGTTGGATTTCTTGTTTTGGAATAAGATTGCCCGCATCATTGCGCAACTGGCAGAGCGTTTG
>JBJEAG010000103.1:0-3167 GCA_051868855.1 Alloprevotella sp.
AACTTGGTGATGTCCTTGCTCTTCTTGGCAGTTTTCCCGTTCTTTTTGAGCGGAGAAATGGAGATGCCCGTGGCATCGAGCTGGGCAGCGATGGCTACCTTCTCGTTGAGGGTCTGGTTCTGCTGGTTGATACTGTTGTTTTCGGCGCGGGTGCGTTCCGCATCGGCTCTTGCCATGTCTCTTTCGCCAATCAGCACTTGGTTGAGTTGCTGGAGCGAATCGACCTGACGAATGTAGTCTCTGAGGACGGCTCTGACGGTGGCAAGTTCTTTTTTCAGACGGAGAATTTCAGCGGAACTGGTGGCTTTGGTTTGCTTCAGTTCTTTAAGCAATTTCTCGGCGCGGGCTTGTTCTTCGCTGAGTCGGTTGAGGAGGGAGTCATCCTTGATGCCTTTCTTGAGTTCGCCGTATTGGGTGGCAAATTCGGCATACTGATTCTCCATCTCTTTTTTGTCAAGTTCTGCAAGTTGTCTCAGTTCTTCGAGTTCTTTCTCTTTTTCAGCGAGTTTCTTGGCATCATCGTTGCAGGAAACGACCGCTCCGAGCAGGAGGGAAAGGAGCAGAACGGGGACAAAGATTTTGGTTTTCATGTTATTTTAATAGTATGTGATTCTTATCAAGTGAATTTAGTCAATGATGGTGTTCCACCCGTGTTTGTCGGGTTCAATGCCATACTGAATGTTTCGCAAAAGCGTGTAGAGTTTTTCGGAAACAGGTCCGGGTTTGCCGTCTTTGGAGATGACGTAGCTCTTTCCGCTCTCCATGTCGTCAATCTTGCGGATGGGACTGATGACGGCGGCAGTACCGCAGGCTCCGGCTTCGTCGAAGGTGCTGAGTTCTTCTTCGGGAATGGAGCGCACTTCCACTTCAAGTCCGAGGTCGCGTGCTAGTTGTTGCAGGCTGCGGTTCGTGATGGAGGGAAGGATGGAAGAAGATTTGGGAGTGACGTATTTTCCGTCCTTGATGCCGAAGAAGTTGGCAGCGCCGCATTCGTCAATGAATTTCTTCTCACGAGCGTCGAGATAGAACTCGGAAGCGTAGCCAGCCTCGTGAGCAATTTGGTTGGCTTTCAGACTGGCGGCATAGTTTCCGCCGACTTTGTAGCGTCCCGTGCCGAGCGGTGCGGCGCGGTCGTAGTCTCTGATAATCACGTAGTCGTTGGTGGCAAAGCCTCCTTTGAAATACGGTCCGACGGGAGTGACGAAGATGAGGAAAAGGTATTCATCCGTGGGATGCACGCCGACCTGTGCGCCGGTTCCGATGAGCAAGGGGCGGATGTAGAGGGAAGCCCCACTTTCATAGGGCGGAATGAACTTCTCGTTCAGTTTGACGACCTTCTTGACCATCTCCTCGAAGAGTTCGGTCGGCATCTCGGGCATCATGATGCCTCGGCAGGTGCTTTGCAGACGTTCGGCATTGTCTTTCACGCGGAAAGCACGGATTTTGCCGTCGGGGCAGCGGAAGGCTTTCAAGCCCTCAAAGGCTTCCTGTCCGTAGTGCAGGCAGGTGGCAGCCATGTGAATGTTAATCGTTTCAGAGGAGGAAACTTCGATTTCTCCCCAAGCGCCGTTGCGATAGTAGCAACGCACGTTATAGTCTGTTTTCAGATAACCAAACTTCAGGTTTGCCCAATCAATGTTTTGCATGACTTCTTTTCTGTTTTGTTTTTGTGAGGTTTCAAGGTCCTTTTTGCCGACGCACGTTTTTCTCTCGCACGCAGCACAGCCGCAAAAGTAGGTATTTTTTTTGAGTTATGCCTTATTTGCACTAACTTCGCGCCCCGAAAGAGGGTGAAGCCACTCTTTTGCAACATAAAAGCACTGAAATCTTCGTATATTTTTACAATCTAATATGTACGCAATCATCATCAACGCCATCGCCGTCATTGTCGGCAGCGCCATCGGCGCCATGGCTCGCAAGGGCATCCGAGAAAAATACATCTCCGTCTTGAACACTGCCATGGGACTCGCCGCCCTCGTGCTCGGCGTGAACGTCGCCATGGAGAACATGCAGAAGACCCACTACCCCGTTCTCTTCATCTTCTGTCTCTCCCTCGGCGGACTGCTCGGCACCGTTCTCCGCTTCGACCAACACCTGGAACGCGCCACCCGCCGCATCTCCACGTCAAACTTGGCGGAGGGCATCACCACGGGCGTGCTCTTCTGCTGCGTCGGCACACTGGCGATGATGGGTCCGGTGATGAGCGCGCTCTACGACGACAACACTTACCTCATGACAGCCGCCACGCTCAACCTCGTCACCATGATTGTCTTGGCTTCCTCCTACGGTTTTGGTGTGGCACTCACCTCGGTCGCCGTGTTTGCCTGGATGGCAAGCATCTACGGCATCGCCCTGCTTTCCAAAACCTTCATTTCGGAGGAACTCATCTCGGAGGTTTCGCTTGTCGGCGGTGTTTTGATTGCCGCCGCCGGTCTCGGCGTGCTCCACATCAAGGACTGCAAGACCATCAACCTCCTCCCCGCCCTCATCATGCCGATGATTTTCTTTGCGCTCAAGTCCCTCCTCGGGTTTTGACGCACGAAGGAATCTTTAGGACACGAATCTTACGAATTGAACGAATCTCACGAATTGAATTTATTATTTGCCCACGCCATTTCTCTCGAAAATCGTTGAGAAATGGCGTTTTTGCATGACAATGTTTTCGTTCTTTGTGCCGACTTTTTCATTTTGCCGTACGATTCGCGAAAACTGCGTGCCGCGCCGTCATTTCTTCCCGCCGGAAAGTCATTCTTTCCTTGGGAGTTGTCATTTCTATCTTTACTCCCGTTGGTGTTCATCATTAAGGCGAACACATGTTCATCATTAAGGCGAACACATGTTCATCATTAAGGCGAACAAGTGTTCATCATTAAGGCGAACACCAACGGAAGTAAAGACAGAAATGACAAGTCGCCGGATAGGAATCACGGAGTCTCAGAAAGAAACGTGAAAATCGCCTTCAACCATTCTGTTTTCTCACGCGATTTATTTCCTACGCAAATTTGCATTTCTCTTCGCCGCACTGCACGCGGCGTCGAGCGAAATCGGAAAAGAAAATCCGGAAACCTAAGGTGGTTTCCGGACTTTCTGAAAAAACGAATTGAAATGCGGTGCTAACCTGCATTATTCACACTGTTCCGTCACGAAAGGTCTAAATGGCAGTGCAT
>JBJEAG010000104.1:0-14166 GCA_051868855.1 Alloprevotella sp.
GTGATGGATGCAAAACCCGACAGGGTGATGTTGTAGGCGTCAGAAAATCTCGAAGTTTGCTTCGGAGAGTTTCTGAGGGCTATAGCATCAATGGCTCGCAAGAGACATTTTGCATCAAGCGCAAGGTGTGGATTTCTGTTTTTGTTTTTCCGGTTGATATAGGATTTCCCTGTGACCAAATAAATTCTTCTTATTATTTCCTTCCAATTCTGCGGATTCTGCGTGAAACAAACATCCTGCAACGGAATCTGCGTGAAACAAAAATCAAGTGTTTGCTGCGCCAAATCTGCACGATTCGCGGTTTTTTCTTAATTTTGCGCTGCATTTTGTGCCCTTTCGGGAGAGAGCATGATGGATTTTGTTCCACTTTCCCCTCTTTCATTTGGGCGACTCCCTTTTTCAACGCTTTATTTTCATCATATTTCGGCGTAATCCATGGCAAAAAAGACCTCTCCGCGAGCCAAGAAAACCATAAGAAACAAAGGCACGACGCCCGCGCCTCTCAGTTTCAAACAACGCATCGCGCAGTTCAATCTCAAAGAATATTTCAAAGGCGACACCGTGAAGTTCCTCATCGGCTTCGTGCTGCTCGCCATCAGTTTCTTCATGCTGCTTTCCTTCATTTCCAACATCTTCACGGGCACGAAGGACCAGAGCGGCGTGCGTGCTCACGACCTCACCGAGGCTGCCAACTACGGTGGCATTCTCGGTGCCTACGTCTCCGACTATTTCATGAATGAGTGCTTCGGTCTCGTCTCCTTCTTCATCCCCTTGTTCTTCCTCATGTGGAGCGTGAAACTGATGGGCGCCTACAAGGTCAGACTGTGGAAGTGGTTCTTGAATTACTCCATCTTGATGATTTGGTTTTCAGTGACTTTTAGTCTGTTATGCAAAATCCTTCCCGAAACCATTACTAATCATTTTAGTTTCCGACCCGGCGGCGGACATGGCGTCTTCATTGTCGATAAACTCTCCAATTTGCTGGGTACGGTAGGTGCATGTATTGTGGTGCTTGCCGTCGCCGTATTCTATTTAATGTATATCACCTCCGAAACCATGCAGTTCGTGCGCCGTCTGCTCCACCCGCAGGACGCCATGCGCAATCCCTTCAAGCGGAAACGCGATGAGAACGAAGAAACGGAGGAGATGCCGGACGACGAACAAGCTGGCGAGGACGACAACGTGGAAGAAGACCCCATCTCGGCTGCGGACGATGACTCCGGTCGCAGCACCGTCACCATTGACCTCTCGGTGAATCCCGAAGAAGCGGACGGTTCTGCTGACGAACTTCCTCTTGACGAAGTGGAGGAGGGTGACGATAAAGTGAAAATCGGCGAGCCCGACATCACGATTACGCCCCTGGCAGACAACGACAAGGCTGAGGGCAAGACCGTCGAAGACGTGGCAGAGATGGAACCCTACGACCCAAGAAAAGACCTCGAGAACTATAAGTACCCCACCATCAGTCTGCTGAAACACTATGACGACGCCGGAAACGGCATCGACATGGAGGAACAAAACGCCAACAAGAACCGCATCATTGAGGTGCTGAAAAACTTCGGCGTCGAAATCACCCACATCAAAGCCACCATTGGTCCGACCATCACGCTTTATGAAGTGACACCCGCACCGGGTGTGCGCATCAACCGCATCCGTAACCTCGAAGACGATATCGCGCTTTCCCTTTCCGCCATCGGTATTCGTATCATCGCCCCCATTCCCGGAAAAGGCACGATTGGTATTGAAGTCCCCAACAAAAAGCCCCAAATCGTGTCGATGGAAAGCATCATCAACACGAAAAAGTTCCAGGATTCCACGTTCGAACTGCCCATCGCCCTCGGCAAAACCATTACCAACGAAGTCTTCATGGTCGATCTCGCCAAGGCACCCCACCTCCTCGTTGCCGGTGCCACGGGTATGGGTAAGTCGGTCGGACTCAACGCCATCATCACCTCCCTGCTCTACAAAAAGCATCCAGCCGAGTTGAAGTTCGTCATGGTCGATCCGAAGAAGGTGGAGTTCTCCATCTATGCTCCCATCGAAAACCATTTCCTCGCCAAGATTCCCGACGAAGCAGAGGACCCCATCATTACCGATGTCACCAAAGTCGTGCAGACGCTCAAGAGTCTCTGCCAACTGATGGACCACCGCTACGACCTGCTCAAAAAGGCGAAGGTGAGAAACATCAAAGAGTATAACGCGAAATTCAAGGCACGCCAACTCAATCCCGAGAACGGACACGAGTTCATGCCCTACATCGTCATCATCATCGACGAGTTTGGTGACCTCATCATGACGGCGGGAAAGGAAGTAGAACTCCCCATCGCCCGTATCGCACAACTTGCCCGTGCCGTGGGTATGCACATGATTATTGCTACCCAGCGTCCGACCACGAACATCATCACGGGTACGATTAAAGCCAACTTCCCCGCCCGCATAGCCTTTAAGGTGACGTCGCAAATCGACAGTCGCACCATCCTCGACCAAGGCGGCGCGCAACAACTTGTTGGAAAGGGAGATATGCTCTATCTCGGCACCGCCAATCCCATCCGTGTGCAGTGTGCTTTTGTTGATACGCCCGAGGTGGAGGAAATTGTGGACCATGTTTGCCGGCAGCAAGGTTATCTTTCCGCCTTCGAACTTCCCGAACCCGAAATCGATGCCGATTCCGGTAGCAATGTTTCTTTGGACACCGACGCGCTTGACCCCATGTTTGAGGAAGCCGCCCGCCTCATTGTCGTGCATCAGCAAGGTTCCACTTCTCTCATTCAGAGAAAGTTTGCCATTGGCTATAACCGTGCGGGTCGCCTCATGGACCAACTCGAACACGCCGGTATCGTCGGTCCCATCCGCGGTGCCAAACCTCGCGAAGTGCTCATTGCCGACGAAATCGAACTCGACAGCAAAATTGCGTTGCTGAAAGGGATGTGAGACAAGTGCCGCTGCGCGGCGGAAAGAAAGTAGAGAAGGGTAAAGAAGGGGAGAGAAAGGTATAGAAGGGTATAGAAAGTAGAGAAAGTATAGAAAGGTAGAGAAGGGTATAGAAAGTATAGAAAGTATAGAAAGTATAGAAAGTATAGAAGGGTATAGAAGGGTAGAGAATGTAAAGAAGGTAAAGAAAGTAAAGAAAGGTAGAGAAGGGTGGAGAAGGAGGCAACGTGACTTCGTCGCTGCTCAATGCCGCTTCATGGGGATTCAACAATGTCTCACAGCAATAGAAGTTAGCCTTTCTGCTGTTGCATGCTTTTCATTTTGCTCGCAGTGCTATACCACAAAATGCGGCGGTAGATTTGCTTTTTGTACACAAAACAGGGGATTTAGTGCTGTGGTCTCGCTTTTTTTTCTAAATTTGCCGCTGAGATGCTGTCGGGTGCAGCAAACCTCTGTTTGCACACAGCATATTTAACTTGGACCAGTAAATAACGAATCATGAAGATGAAACACATATTCCTCACCCTTTGTGCCGCCGGGTTCATGGCAATGTCCGGCATGGCTCAGACCGCACGTCAGGTGCTTGACCAAGCCGCTTCCAAAATCAAGAGTGCGGGAGGCATTGAGGCGGCTTTCGAAGCCACTCAGTTCAAAGGAGTACAGGAAAACGGTACGACCAACGGACAAATCTGTTTTCAAGGAAATAAGTTCAAAATTACTTCCCCCGCCCTCACCACGTGGTTCGACGGCACAACTCAATGGACACTGCTCCACGGTTCCGATGAGGTCAATGTTAGTACGCCCTCGGAGGTCGAACTCCAGCAAATTAACCCCTACACCTTCATCAATCTCTATAAAAAAGGCTTCAATCTGACGCTCAACAATTCCGTCTATCAGGGTAAGAACGTTGATGAAGTCAGAATGCAGGCGCAATCTGCCTCCAACCGCATTCAAGTGCTCATCGTCACGCTTGACAAAACCAGTCACATGCCTCTCTCCATTCGCATGAAAGACCACAAGGGCGAATGGGTGCGCATTCGCGTTTCGGGATTGAAAACTAAACGAAACTTCAGCGATTCAACCTTCAAGTTTAACACCAAAGACCATCCCGGTATTGAGGTGATTGACCTGAGATGAGACTCTTTTCCCCGGTTCTTCTCTCCATTTTCCTCTCCATTAATTGTCATGAACTGATTCATTAATGAGTCATTAATTGGTTTTCAAAGATCTCTTAATGGATTATTAATGAGTTATTAATGAGCATTAATGTTCAAAAACTTGACTTCCTGTCTCTTAGTCTCTTCGACTTTTTGACTCTTAGTCTCTTAGTCTCTTCGACTTTTCGTCTCTTTGACTTTTCGTCTCTTATACTTCTAAATAATATGATTTCTTGTTTGATTCTCGGTTCCGGTCCTGCCGGATATACTGCCGCAATTTATGCCGGTCGTGCCGGACTTGATCCTGTGATTTATGAAGGCATTCAGCCCGGAGGACAACTGACCATCACCACCGAAGTAGAGAACTTCCCCGGTTTTCCCGAAGGCATTGATGCCAATGAACTCATGGACAACATGCGTCAGCAGGCATTGCGCTTCGGTGCACGCATCGAAAGCCACATAGCCGTCAAGGCAGACCTCTCCGCCTCCCCTTATAAGGTGTGGTTCGACGACGGAAGTTGCGAAGAATGTCTCACGCTCATCATCGCCACCGGAGCCACGGCAAAATATCTCGGACTTGACGACGAAAAGAAATATCAAGGCATCGGTGTCAGTGCTTGTGCCACCTGCGACGGCTTCTTCTATCGCAAGAAGACAGTGGCAGTGGTTGGCGGAGGAGACACAGCCTGCGAAGAAGCCTCCTATCTCGCCGGACTCGCCCAAAAGGTGTATCTCATTGTGCGCAAACCCTTCCTTCGTGCTTCCAAAGCCATGCAGCAACGTGTCTTTGACAATCCCAAAATCGAAGTACTGTTTGAAACCAACACGCTCGGTCTCTACGGAGAGGAGGGCGTCGAAGGTGCACATCTCGTACACCGAAAAGGTGAAGCTGGCGAGCGCCGCTATGACCTTCCCATCGACGGTTTCTTCCTTGCCATTGGTCACAAGCCCAACAGCGAACTTTTCACGCAATGGTTGAAGACGGACGAAACAGGCTATATTCTTACCCACGGGCAGACCCCTTGCACCGATGTGCCGGGCGTTTTTGCTGCCGGAGACGTTGCCGACCCGCTCTATCGTCAAGCCATCGCCGCAGCTGCTTCCGGTTGCAAAGCCGCCATGGAAGCAGAAAAATATTTGGCAGCTCAAGAGGGAGAAAGTTCCTGTGGTAACAGTTGAAAATCACCCGCTCAAACCATTCCTGCCCGACGGAAGCCGCGTGCTGATGTTGGGCAGTTTTCCGCCGCCGAAAGCGCGTTGGTCCATGGATTTCTTCTATCCCAACCTGCAAAACGACATGTGGCGCATCTTCGGCTTGATTTTCTTTCAAGAAAAGAACTATTTTCTGACAGCCGATGGCAAGCGTTTCGACCAGCCTCGCTTGGAAGCGTTCTTGCGAAAGAAAAGTGTAGCTCTTTTCGACACAGCCTCGCGGGTGCGCCGTTTGCAGGGCAACGCTGCCGACAAGTTTTTAGAGATTGAAGAGCCCACAGATGTCAAGGAGTTGTTGTCGCAGATTCCACTTTGCCGAGCAGTTGTCACCACGGGACAGAAAGCCTCGGAGACTTTGTGTCAGCAGTTTGGCGTGGAGCCTCCGGCAGTTGGACATCATGTGACGGCAGAACTTCCGGATGGCAGGGTCATCAGATTGTGGCGCATGCCGAGCAGTAGTCGGGCATATCCTTTGAAATTAGAGAAGAAGGCTGCAGTCTATGCAGAAATGTTTCGTGCAGAATCTTTGTTTCACGCAGAATCCGCAGAATTGGAAGGATTTCATTGAACAAGAATCACACGAATAGAACGAATATTTTTTGAACACGAATTTTCATGAATTGTTCACGAATTGTTTCATGAATTGATAAGAGGTGGCGCTGCGGCGTCACCTCTTATCATTCGCAATATTCGCAAGATTCGTGTTCAAAAACAATTTATGACCTAATTCGTGAATAATTCATGTAAATTCGTGTTCAAAAAAATCTTTTTAAAAAGATTCCTTGCAATTCTGCGGATTCTGCGTTAGAAAACGGATGGAAGTGTTTTCATCTGCTGCCGCGAACGGAACTTCTGACAGAACTGCTACCCACTCGGCTGCCTGCAGAGGTGCGGGAGGAACTGCCTGGCTTCACGCTGCTACCGCTGCTTCGTCCGGAGCGTGAACCGCTACCGAAAGAGGAACGACTGCTACTGCTACCGGAAGAGGGGCGGGTGCTGCTGCCCGAAGAACTGCCAAGGCTGCTGCCACTGCGTCCGCCACGGAATGAACCGGTGGAAGAGGGGCGAGTACTGTTCGAAACGGGGCGGGTGCTGCTGCCCGAAGTGTTGCCGTTGACACCATTAAAGGGGCGAGGCGTCGTGCTCCACTTACTGCTACTCGGGCGTGAGGAGTTGGAGGTGCCTGTGGTGGAGGAACTACGACCGGGACGATACGTACCGCCCGAAATGGATGGATTCGAACTGCCCGAAGAGGGACGAGTTGAGGAACCGGGGCGAGTGCCGTTGTTGTCATTTCCGGGACGAGTGCCGTGGTCGTTGTTGCCATGGTTGTCATTTCCGGGACGAGTGCCGTGGTCGTTGTTGCCATGGTTGTCATTTCCGGGACGAGTGCCGTGGTTGTCATGTGCAGGAGGCGGTGTGGGGCGTCCGCCGCGGTGATAGGAAGCGTCATATCTGCTTCTCATGCCTTCGCCGCGAGCGATGGGGGTGCCATAGTAGCGACCGTGCGGGTAGCGTCCGCGTTCTTTCCAAAGATGACCTTGGTAGGAATAGTAAGACCCGGGATAACTATAATAGTAATAACCGGTGCGGTAAATCACCGTGACAGGGAAGTACCAAGCATCGTAGAGCCATCTCGCGGGATAGAGAAAATAGTCAAGCGTGCGGTAGAGACTGTACTGCCAGTCAAAGAGCACGTAGCGCAGATCCTCCTCGCGGTATCTCCAATACGTTCCGCGCGGATTGGAGGTGGGGCGCAGTGACATGAAGTAGTCGAGATTGATGGAATAGACCACGTTATATTGTTGTGGCGTGAGGTCAAGTTCGTATGCCATTTTGTCTGTCAAGAAGTAGGCGTTCTCTCGTGCCTCTGCGAAGCTCATGGAAAAAGCCCGGACTGTGCAAAAAGTACAGATGATGCTGAGTAGAAGTAATCGTTTCATGGTCTCGGGTGTTTTGAAGTTACGAGATAGAGGGCGTTTCGTCGCCCTTTGAGTGAGCGGGATGCATCCTTCACTTTTGTTTCTGCTGCAAAATTGAGACAAAAGTGTATGATACGCTTTCCGGGTCTGTTGTTTTTTTCGCGCCTTATTACTTTTTAAGGATTCCGTTGCTTCTAAATTCGTGTTTGGATAAGTATTTGCACGGAAAAAACGGCTAAAAGAAGGGTGGGGAAGAGAAAGATTTTGTACTCAATGAGGCTCAAAAGCATATAGAAAAGTAAAAAAAGACGAGGAAAGTTTGGTGGTTAAGACAAGAGTTCGTACTTTTGCACCGCAATACGGGTAAGTGCTGTACGGTCAGCTCCCATCAAATCCTCCAGGGCTTGACCGCAGCAAAGGTAGACGGTTGTAGCGATGCGATACAGAGAGCTTACCCACCCGCCTCTTTAGCTCAGTTGGCCAGAGCACGTGATTTGTAATCTCGGGGTCGTTGGTTCGAATCCGACAAGAGGCTCAAAAGAAAGACGATGGAACTTCGGTTTCATCGTCTTTCTTTTGCGTATGCGATTCGTTCCGCTTTGAAACTATTCTCTTTCCTCTCCATTAATGTTCATTAATTGACTCGCGTTCTTTACTTTTGTTTCAATGCAGTCATGTCAATTCGGAAGATTTGTGTCTTTTCCAAATGCTTTTTTTCAATGAACATCGTCATGTAGATGGGTGCATAGATGATAGCCCCGTGCGTGGTAAGATTTCCATTACACAAGACGTATGCCTTTGCAATTGCATAGTCGGGATTGTTCATCACATTGCTTAGTGCATTGTGTCTTTCATAGTCCTTTCCTGACTTCACTTCGATTGGAATTGCGACACCGTCTTGTTCAATGATAAAGTCCAGTTCTCCCTGACGTTTGTTGGTGTAATAATAGATACAGTGCTCATTGCCGCCAAATCCATGTGCTGCCAGTTCTTGTGCAACGAGATTCTCGTATATTGCTCCATAATTTACAGCAATCTCATTATTCAAAATCTTCATCTGTATTCCCGAGGCATATTGACTTGCAAGCAGACCTATGTCATTTTGAAATAGTTTAAAGAGGTTCCGTTGTTCATTCAGTTTTAGAGGGAGTGTCGGTTCTTTGACGTTATAGGTTGGCAGTGCAACACCGGCATCTTTCAGCCACAGCACACTGTCTTCATATTTGGAGAAGCGAGCATGTTCGTTGAGTTTTTTCAAGATGAACCGTTTGTTCTTTGCATCCAGTTCTGACGGGATGAGGTCAAACATCTCGCGGATTTTTAGTTTGTTGTCTAAGTCGTATTGACTGATGTCCCAGCGATAGAGCGTGAGTATTTCCTGTTGTTTCTCCTCCACCACATTCAAGTCGTTAGAGTCAATATATGCTTGTACTGCTGCCGGCATTCCTCCCACAACAAGGTACAGTCGCACAAGTCTTAACATAGATTCATGGATGACCGCATCAACAGGTTCTTGTTTTTCCCAACACTCACGCAACGAATCCAAGACCTTCTCAGAAAGTCCCAATGCCATAGAAAATTCCATGAGGTCAAGGGGATACACTTCTTTGATGGTCATATATCCAACAGGCACACTTCTAATGTCCTTTAATTCCACGCCCAACAGACTGCCCGACAAGGCATATTTGCAACTTCCCTCATCAACAAGGAATTTTATCCAAGTAATCACCTCCGGGCATTGCTGAACCTCGTCAAAGAAAATGAGGGTGTTGGCATCTGAAGTTTTCTGTCTTGTATGCGCAGAGATGCGTAAGAGAACATCTTTTGCATCCTTTGCACCATTGAATATCATTTTTGCGGTTGTGTCCTCGAGAAAATTTATCTCAATGAGATTGAGCCCATGGTTATCCGCATATTTTCTTACTGCGTAAGTTTTTCCTGTCTGTCTTGCTCCCGTGAGAAGTATGGCAGACTTGCTGTTTTTGAAGTGATTAGAAATTGTTTTATCTATCTTGCGACTAATCATATTGGCCTGTTACTTAGTATAATTAAACTCATTGATACACTTTTCCAAGGTGTTTTTGCTGCATTTCATACACTTTTCCAAGGTGTTTTTGCTGCATTTCATACACTTTTCCAAGTTTTTCATGCTGCAAATGTACAAAAATACTTGTCTTTGGATAGTAAAAGCATATAAAAACGCTTCGTTTTGCACGGCGCGAAACGAAGCGTTTGGGAGTGAAAGCATGACTAACGTGACTTATTTTTATGTTGTCAGCATTATCATTTTTTGATTTCACGAATCAACATTCCGGGAACAAAATCATTTCCACTGATTTTCTTGAATGTGGTGAAACCAAGTGCGGCGGCAGGAGTTCCTTCCTCATCTGCCATGTAGCGATTGTCCCAAATGTAGTCCGGCATGGGAGCGATGACACCTACTCTCTTGTAAGTGTGTTTCCCGTCTTCCGAGACAACAGTCTCCAAAACCTCAAAGCGTGAGTCCTTCTTCACGCCTTCTTTCATTCCGATGAAAGCACGGATGGGAGAACCCGACACGAGCGGTGTTTTTGTTCGGAACTCTTCAAAGTCAGACTGCAGTGCAGCAATGTTCTCATCGATGGCGCGTTGGCAGGCTTTACGAACCATTTGTACAGGCTCGTCGAGTTTAATTCCCATGAAAGAAGTTGTGCTTCCGCTGCTTTCCACCTTGCCTACGTAGGTAAGTTTAAAGTTGCCGCGTGCTTTCTCAAAGGCTTGGCGTTTGGCTTCGTCGGGTTCAGAGGAATAGAGGTCTTTGTAGAACGTGGCTGCCACGTCGTCATTCCAGTCCAATCTGTAGAGGAAAGTATTTATCTTCACCTTGAAACCTTTGAGCGTTTCAGCAAGACTGGCGGTGTTGTCGCCCAAGTTGTTGTAGTTGCTGTTTCCGGTGGCAGCTCCGGCGAGTGCTCCGAGGATGCGCAGTCCCATGCCGAGGATTTCTCCGGCTTTGGCTTTATCCACATATCGGATGTCGTTCACCAGCACAAACGTCTTTCCAATCAGTTCTTCACCGGCATCGGCAAGCAATGCTTGACTGCGGGTGCTTTTGGAGGCAAGCACTCGAGCATACTCTGAGGCGTCATAGAGACCGCGCTCTTGAATGAGGTTCATGTGGCAGACTCCGGTTTCGTTGCTTCTTTCAAACCATTTTCCGACGAGGCGACTTGCCACAAGATTCTTGTCAAGGAAAGAACTGATTTCTTCGTTCTCTTTGCTTGACCCCGCACCTTTCAACTTTTTGCTGAGCGTCAAAACTTTCACGCTCAGTTCGTGGTCGTTGAATTTGTCGGAGACGGGAATGTTGCAAAAAGCCTGACGGATTTCTTTGGCAAAAGGTTGGTCGTCGTGGTTGATGAGGAAAGAGCAGAGAGAGCTGCGTCGATAGGGAGGCTCTTCAACTGTTTGTGCAGAGAGAGAAGAGGGAAAGAAAGCTGCCAAAAGACAGACGAGGGAAAATATTTTTTTCATGAGTTGGTTCCTTTGAATCATGGTTAAATCTCAGTGCTTAATAATCCCAGTCTTCGCTGTCAATCACCGTGTGTAAACCGTAGGTGCGAGCAGAACGCGTGTGAGTGAGCACCACACGGCGTTCTTTCTCCAGGTCAAGCATACTTCCGTTTTCTTTCACCGCTTGCAAAATGGCAGGGCGCATTTTGAGTGGAACGGCTTCGGGAATGAGCCACCGGTCTTCCGTGTTCACGAATATGCCAAACTGAGACATCGGATAGAGTTTCGTGAGTGCGTTCAAACATTTTGGAGAAAAGGCAGAGCGTGCTGTTTTCAGCGGTCTCGCCCATGCCACTCCGTCGGCGAACGGTTCGACCATTCGCATCGGCTCACCCGAGGTGACTTGCTTCTGCACGTCATAGTGAAAGAATGTGCTGTCAGTGGTTGCCACCCAAATGTGTCGCATGGGAATCTCTTCTCCCGTCACGACTTTTTGGAAGTTCATCGGCACAACGACTTTCCCTTCTGTGTCAATGACGCCTTCCTTTCCGTTCAGTTTCACTTGTGCGTACCCCTTGCTGCAAGGAGTGAGCGCTTGATAGGTACAAGCCACGCAGAGTTTTCCCTTTTCGTCTGCCAATCCCCAAAGACTGTCTTTTTGAACAGGGAAAACAATGCCGGAGGCGGCAAGAGCGGGGATGCCGATGACTTCAAATTGCTTTTGCGGAATCACCTCCTTCCCGTCTTTGTCAATCACCGCGCAGGTCTTGTCTTTTTTCGTTACGACCCAAAAACCGTGTTTATACTTCGCTTTGGCAAAATCGTCGGACACTTTGTTGCCGTTGCGGTCAATGAAGTAGATGGTTCGCCGCATGGTCAGTTCCACCTTGGCAATGTTCCCGGTGAAAGGCGTGAGAATGGGCGCGGTCACGCTGTTTGCCTTTTGGGCGACATAAAGTGGCTTCTGCTTCTCCATGTCCCAGAACCCGCAACTCACTTTCGAGGTGCTGTGACGGGTGAGGAAAGCGCACATTCCGGAAGAAGGTTCCATATAAACCGTCTTGTCCATGAGCGGAGCTGCGGTCTTTCCCTCTGCATCGAGCACGGTGTTCTTCTTGTCTTGGAAGCAGGAGAGGTAGCGGAAATCTGTTGTCAGCGTGTCAGTGAGTTTAAGTTCGAAGATTGCCTGCGAAGTGATTCTTCCGTTGGCAGAATTGAACTCATAGACGGCGGAGTAGGCGGGAGGTACGATGACGCGTCCGCTGACATCAATCACTCCGACCTTTCCTCCCTTCACTGCTCCGTTTTTCTCCGAACCACCCTTGATGACGTAGGCTTTTCCGTAGCAGTTTGCGGGGAGAATGTAGTCGTAGTCATCGGCAAGCAGGATTTGTCCCGTCACGGAGCAGAGCCCGCTCTTGTTTCCTTTGCAGAAACGATAGACACCTTTTGTCCACCATTCCACTTCGTCATATTTTGTTGGGAGAATTTCTTTCCCGTCAGCATTGACCAGTCCGAGTTTGTCTCCTTTGCCCACCTTGGCAGCCCCGTCGAAGAAAGGGAAGGCAAGGTCATATTGATAGGCAGTGACGGGCTGCCCTTGTTCATTGACGAAGCCGCATTTCCCTTTCTCGTTCGTGCTGACCTTCAGCGTCTGGGCATGAAGAGAAGCGAGACAGACGGTCAGAAAGAAGAGGGTTGTGAAGAGTCTCATGTTGTGAAGAGGGAATAGTTAGAAACGTTTGACGGCGCATTGAGCATCGTAGGGTGAGCCTCCCCATGAGTCATAGAATTGGAAGTAAGTTTTACCTAGTTTAGGACGGTTTACGACTAATCCTCTTGAGCCGGTATCAGTTCTAACAGAAGAAGAATGAATTGCATAAGTGGTAATAGCTGTTATTACTGGTGCAACTAACATGTTATTGGTAAGTTCATTACTTCTTTTGTACCATTTGATTTGTCCAAGACCATATTCTTTTCCAACCCCACCGCAAAAGAATTGAGCAAACAATCTGAGTTCTTCATCGCCGGGAATGAACCATCCTTCTCCCAAAGTGGAAGCCCAGTAGTGGTGGGGGAACAATTGCAAACTAATGTTCTTCTCCGCGCAATAGTCTTTCACGATTTTTGCGTTCTGTTCTCCGTAGTCGCTTAATTGAGGAATAAGGTCTGCCCAAACTTGTTTCCACTCTTTCTTGCTCAGTTTTTCTTTGGATTTCTCAGGGATGATTAATTTATTAATATCCCATGTAGTGGCATTGCCTTCACTTTGCAGTCCACTGTCTTTGGCAAGGTTTTTAAGGTTTTTCTCCATGTACTTTTGAACTTGTTTTGCTTGTTTTGCTGAATAAGCGGAAAATGACATCACCATTCCGTGTTCTCCACTTTCGTCCAAATAGAAGATAAAGCCTGGAACGCCGTCAATGTCCATGTAATCTCCCAACGCTTGGGCAAATGAAAACTGAGAAAAAAGGAAAACGAAGAGTAAACTGACTAACTTTTTCATGGTTATCAGAAGTTTTGGGTGTTCCTGTCGCAACCCCGGCACGAACGGTAAGAAAAACAGGTTGGGAAAAGAAAACGTACAAACACAAAAAAGCGCGGGTTGCTGAACTGTCGCTCGTCCCGCTGCTTAGGGCGTCTCGCATTGCCCATCTCATCAAGAACGAGCAACGCAGAAGCCCACGCCGAATATGAAATCCCACACCTGCCCGCACCTAAAGATGCAGGGAAGAGGAGGGGAAGCATATCCCACACTGGACATCTACCGTTGCCTTGCCTTTGGATGAGATTGGAAAGTTTGCGAGACTTTAAGCAGCCAAAAACAAAGCGTCAAGTAAACGCCTTTTCATATATGTAATCCCTTGTTCCCGCCTCCGCCATCGGCGTGGACGATGCAAAGGATGCCGCAAAAGTAACAAAATCTTTTGCAAAACGTGCGCCTTTGCTTAATTTCTGTTTAGATTTTATGGTAAAGGAGTCATCTTTCAATGAGAATCTACTGTTCTTATCTTTGAATTTGTCATTCCTTCTCGGCACTTTGTCATTTCTTCTCGGCACTTTGTCATTTCTTCTCTTACTTCCGTCAGTGTTCGCCCTTATGATGAACATGTGTTCGCCCTTATGATGAACACGTGTTCGCCCTAATGATGAACACTTGTTCGCCCTAAGGACGAACACCAACAAGTCCTTAGAAAAAAATGACAACTCCTTAGAAAAAAGTTTCTACTCCCAAGAAAAAAGTTTCTACTCCCAAGAAAAAAGTTTTATTGCTGTCCGGTAAAAGTTTTCTCAGCCGGATGGTGAGGGCTGCAAGCCCGATGAGCCCGACGAAGGAGGGCGAACTTTGGCTTTGCCCAAGTCTGGCTGCGGTTCGGCAAAACATTCAAGCAAGCTTGATGTTCTGCTCTCACCTTGCACAGACAGTTAGCCCAGGCCGTGAGGCCTGGGTA
>JBJEAG010000105.1:0-3142 GCA_051868855.1 Alloprevotella sp.
TTTTTTGTATGCCATTTTTTGCGCTTAATTAATTCGCCACAAACATACTATCTACTTGCTGACCATACCTGAAACATTTGTCGCACTGCTATTTACCTGCAGAAACCTCATCGTAAAATATGATTGTTCTGTAGGAGGGTGTGTCAAAATGCAGATTTTGGCTTTACCCTCAAAGGTGCGTCAGAATGGCTAAGATGCAAGGCGCTGAGGAAGAGGGCGCAGGGAGTGTACTGAAGTACATGACCAAGCCCGAATCCGATAGCAACGAAGCAGATTGGCTATTATGACACACCGCCATAAGGAGTGAAGCGGCGGGCGTCAGAGGTTTTCGTAGTGCAGGAAATGGGCACCGAGCGCCTGTTCCACCTTCATGCAAACGCCCGCCGGCATTCGCGGAGCCGGCACGCCGCTGCCGAGCACGCAGTCCGAGACTTCCACGTGGGCAGCGTCCCACAAGCCACGGTCGATGAAACTTTGCAGCGTCTGACTGCCGCCTTCCACCAGCAGCGAGCGACAACCTCCGGCGTGAAGCGTGGAGAGCATGACGTCGATGTCGTCGAACGCTTGGAAACCCTGCGGGAGTTCCCCCTCCTCCACCCTGCCGAGCACAACGGGCTGCGGACTCTCCCCGCACCATGTGCGCACCGTCAGCGAGGGGCGGTCCAAGCGCAGGGTCGCGTGGCCAACGAGAATGGCGCCGTGGGAAGCACGGAGTTTGTGGACTCTCATCTGCGAGCGGGGATTGGAAAGGCGGGCGGGCTCTTCGTCGGGCTCCGTGCGCCAACGGTCCAGAAAACCGTCTGCCGAGACTGCCCATTTCAGCGTAATGAACGGACGGTGGAGCGTCTGCGCCGTCATGAACTGCCGATTCAACCGGCGGCACTCCTCTTCCAACACTCCCGTGAGCACCTCCACGCCGCCTTCACGCAACATGGCGATGCCGCGACCGGAGACCTTCGAGAAGGGGTCGGTGCATCCCACCACCACACACGGTATGCCGCTTTGCAGAATCAACTGCGCACAAGGCGGCGTGCGACCGAAATGAGCGCAAGGTTCGAGACTGACATAGAGTGTGCACTCTTTCAGCAGTCCCCGGTCAGCACTTCTGACGGAACGGATGGCGTTCACCTCGGCGTGGGGCTCGCCGCAGCGGGCGTGGAAGCCTTCGCCGATGATGCGTCCGCCGCTCACGATGCAGCAGCCCACCATCGGGTTCGGCGCAGCGTGATAGCGTCCGTTTTGAGCCAGCGCAATGCAACGCTGCATGAAAGTTTCGTCGGTCATGGGGAGAGTTATGTAGGTTTCAAGTGCGGCGTTGCCGCGTTTCAGGTTTCAAGTTTCAAGTGCGGCGTTGCCGCGTTTCAGGTTTCAAGTTTCAAGTGCGGCGATGCCGCGTTTCAGGTTTCAAGTGCGGCGGCATTGGCTTTGGCACCGGCTTGCCGCCTATATTTTCAGAAAGAATATGAATCAACTCTATCACACCCTTCGCGAGGCATTGCTGCCCCTGCACGGAGCGGGCGAGGCGAAAGCCATTGCCCTCCTTGTCTTGGAGGACGGCTTCGGCGTGAGTCGAACCGATGTTTACGCCGACAAAGTTAGGACATTTTCGGAAGATGAGCGACAGCGTTTTGAGAGAATGCTTCAACGCCTCGTCTCCGGCGAGCCCGTTCAGCACGTGCTCGGCACTGCCCGCTTCTGCGGTCACAGCTTCCGCGTCAGTCCCGCCGTGCTCATTCCGCGCCCCGAAACGGAGGAACTCGTGGAGGCTGCTGCCCGCGCCTTGGAATCGCTGTCTTCCGCACGTGAAACTCCGTTGCGAGTGCTGGATGCCGGCACGGGCTCGGGTTGCGTGGCGTGCAGTTTGAAACTCCGTTTTCCCGAGGCTGACGTGACCGCATGGGACGTCTCCGACGAGGCACTCGCCGTGGCACGAGAGAACGCGCAGACGCTGGGCGCCGACGTGCGTTTTCTTCACCGCGACATGTTGCAGCCGTTTGCCGAAGGTGACGAGGCGTTCGATGTCGTCGTCAGCAATCCGCCCTACATTCTCCTTCGGGAACGGGAGGAAATGGAGGTGGTGGTGACGGACCACGAGCCCTCGCTCGCTCTCTTCGTTCCCGACGATGCCCCGATGCTGTTCCACCACGCCCTCGCCGACTTCTGCGTCAGTGGCGGACTGCGCTCCGGCGGCGTGTTGGCGGCAGAAATCAACAGTGCCCTGGGCGAGATGACCGTGGCATGCTTGAAAGAAGCGGGACTCCACGACATCACCCTCCTGCAAGACTGCTTCGGAAAAGACCGCATCGTGACGGCGCGGCGATGAAAAGGAAATTTTTCTCAAAAAAATCCGCAAAAAATTTTCATACCCCCCTAATTACTTAAATTTGCCGCGGTCAAGAGACATCAAACGTTCTTATAACTTGGCTTTAATCACAAACCATAATCGTTCAACCCCACACATTCAAAAACATGAAAAAGTTCATTCTTTCTCTGTTTGCAGCATTTTTCTGCATGAGCCTTTCCGCTCAAGTTTCTCTCTCCAACCTCGTGAACGCCGACACGGAGAGCGCCATTGCGAAATATCTCAAGGCAAAAGCCGTTTCCACGGGCGAAGCCGGAGTCGATGACTTCTGCGCCGCTGTGCGCACGGCAGCCACGGCAGCCCAGAAGAGCAACACCTCCATCAAGGCGCTCCAAGAAAAACTCACCGCCGGAAGCGGTGCGACCGAAGAAGCCAACGGCGTGCTCGAGGGACTGAAAACACAAGCCACCTCTCTGCTGACCGCCGGAAAGAACGCTCCCGCCGCACTGGCTGCTGCAAAGAACATCAAGAACCCGATGAAGGCGGCTCAGGCAGTGAAGGCTGTCACCTCCGCCACCAGCCTGCTCAACACGCTGACCACTCAGACGCAGTCGCAGGTGAAGGGCATGACCCAAATCGTCGGACTGCTGAAGGAAGGCAAGAGCATCAAGTGACTCCTCACCATTTTTTGAATCGACAAGAGAGTGTCCCACCACACAGTGCGACACTCTCTTTTTTCGTGTTTCATTGCTGCACAAGATTTTCGATGAGTGAGTATAATTAAATATTGCTGTCCGGTAAAAGTCTTCTCAGCCGGATGGTGAGGGCTGCAAGCCCGAT
>JBJEAG010000106.1:0-3133 GCA_051868855.1 Alloprevotella sp.
GAAACGCAGGTGAGAGCAGGTGAAGCCTCCGGACTTCTTGGAGTCGTAGGAGAAGTAAGCCTGGCAATACTTGTCGGTGTTGTCGCCGATAATCTTGACGGAGTTCTTGTTGGCACCGACCGTACCGTCTGCGCCGAGACCGTAGAACTTAGCCTCGAAGATGCCTTCGCCGCCGAGTGCTTTCTCTTCTTCCAAAGGCAGAGAAGCAAAGGTCACGTCGTCCACGATGCCCACGGTGAAGTGGTCCTTGGGTTCGGGCAGGGCGAGGTTGTCGAAGACGGAGATAATCATGGTCGGCGTGGTGTCGGCAGAACCGAGACCGTAGCGTCCGCCGACGATGACGGGACGTTCCTTCTCGTTGTAGAAGGCATCCTTCACGTCAAGATAGAGAGGTTCGCCGCTTGCACCGGGTTCCTTCGTGCGGTCGAGCACGGCAATCTTCTTGCAGGTCTTGGGAACTGCGGCGAGGAGGTGCTTGACGGAGAAGGGACGGTAGAGGTGAACGCTGACCATGCCGACCTTTTCGCCCTTGGCGTTGAGATAGTCGATGGCTTCGCGAGCAGCCTCGGTGACGGAGCCCATGCAGATGATGACGCGTTCTGCGTCGTCAGCGCCATAGTAGCTGAAGAGTTTGTATTCGCGACCGGTGATTTTGGAAACGGCAGCCATATACTTCTCAACAATGGCGGGCACGGCGTCGTAGTAGGCGTTGCAAACTTCGCGGTGTGCGAAGAAGGTTTCGGGATTCTCAGCCATGCCTCGAGCCACGGGATGCTCAGGAGAGAGGGCGCGGCTGCGGAACTCGCTGACCTTGTCCATGGGAACGAGCGGACGGAGGTCTTCCTGGTCCATCACCTCAATCTTCTGATACTCGTGGGAGGTGCGGAAACCGTCGAAGAAGTTGATGAAGGGCACGCGACTTTCGAGCGTGGCGAGGTGGGCAACGGCGGAGAGGTCCATGACTTCCTGCACGGAACCTTCACAGAGCATGGCGAAACCGGTCTGACGGCAAGCCATGACGTCCTGGTGGTCACCGAAGATGCAGAGAGAGTGGCTGGCGAGGGTACGGGCAGAAACGTGGAACACGCAAGGCAGGAGTTCGCCTGCAATCTTGTACATGTTCGGAATCATGAGCAGAAGACCCTGAGAAGCGGTGAAGGTGGTGGTCAAAGCGCCTGCCTGCAAAGAACCGTGAACGGCACCGGCAGCACCGCCTTCGCTTTGCATTTCCTGCACCTTGACGGTGTCGCCAAAGAGGTTGATGCGACCTTGAGCAGACCACTCATCCACGTGCTCCGCCATCGGAGAGGACGGCGTGATGGGATAGATGGCGGCTACTTCGGAAAACATGTAGGCAATGTGCGCTGCGGCTTGATTGCCATCACACGTGATAAACTTTTTGTTTGCCATAGTGATTGTTTGTTCATCTAACATCCCGAGGAAACGTTCGTGGGATTTCGTTCTGCGGACTGATTTCCGTCGGGACCGTAATATAAATATTGAGTTAATTTGAATATCTGACTGCGGGGCGCACTAAGGCGCCCCGATAGACTGCTTTTAGTAAAGGAAACCGAAGAGCCAAAGAGGAATTTCTTTTTCTCTTCCGATGTCTGTGTTGTACTTCACATAAATCGTGTCGGCAGCAGTTCTCACTCGCTTGGACTTGTCGCACACACAGATGTTGGTCGTGTTGTCAATCTTGAAAAGTCCGGCGCGACGCGCTTTGTGAACGGTGTGGTGACGCCAAAGACAGTTCACGAAGAACGTTTCCATGATGGTCTGCTCCGTCATGGAGGGGTCATAGACGGCATACATCAAGTTGGCGTCGTGCAAATAGATGGCAGCGGGTTTCTTGGAGAACGTCTCGCCTTCGCGATGCACCATATTAATAAGGCGTGCTTCTTCCAAATATTTCAGATAGTTCATCACCGTGGCTCTCGAGGTTCCGATTTCCGCCGCCAATTTGCTGACGTTGGGAGAGGTCGGGTCGTTGATGGCCAAGAGATAGAGGAGTTTCTTGATGCGTGCAAGATACTTCAACTCAATTTGTTTGTTGAGCAGAAGATCCACCTCAATCATGTTGTTCATCGCCTTGAGGAGCGCCTCGGTGAAGTTGTGATTTTCGAGGAAGAAGGGATAGTAGCCGTGTTTTAGGTAGTCCAAGAAATAGTTCCAAGGGTGCACTTTCGGCAGAATGGTGCGAAGAATCTGCTCGTGCTCATTCAAGAGTTTGTCGAAAGTGTAGGGTTCAAAACTTTGTTGCGTGGCGAGGTTGATATACTCGCGGAAAGAAAAGCCGTGCAGGACGTAGGTGCGGCTTAGCGAAGACAAACCGGTGGTGTCTTCTTCTTCACCCATCGAAACCGATGTGGTGGTATAGACAATGCGGAGATAAGGATAGAGACGGTAGCACTCACAGAGTTGTTCACGCCAGTTTTGCAGTTTGAACACCTGATCAATCAGCAAGACCTGACCGCCCTCTGCCACGAAGCGTCCGGCAAAATCAACAATGCCGTGAGCCTGAAAATAGAAACTATTGACGTTGATGTAAAGACACTGACGCAGACGCACGTCATAGTTTTCCTTGGCATACTGCAGAAGGAAAGAGGTGCGACCCACGCCTCGGGGACCGCGAATGCCAATCATGCGGTAGCTCCAATCGATGGAGTCCATCAGCGAGCGGCGAACCGGAGCGTGAAAGTGCTCCATGAGGTAGGCATGTGAGATAAAGAACGTCTCCATAGTAAAAGATTTCCGTTTTCCGTAAATACATCTGCTCTTCGTTCCCGGCGCATTGAATCAAGCGGAAGACGGAAAGTCAGCATCGTACTTGCGATTCACGGCAAAGGTACGAAGTTATCCCGAAACTTGCAAAGCCTACTTTACATTTTTCCATTTCTTTTCTCTACATCTTCTTGAAAGCGGGGTGTTTCCGCCCCTAAAACTAACGGGAAGAGAGAGGGAGTAAATGGTTATCTTCAAAAGCTTGCAAACACTTCGCACATTACAAAGCCTCTACCTCTTCGTGTGTCAATCCTGTGTTCTCAGCAATCATTTCTGTGCTCAACCCGTTCTTCTTCATCTTTTTTGCAACAGACAAGATTCCTTCTCTTTCTCCTTTCACATAGCCTTC
>JBJEAG010000107.1:0-14023 GCA_051868855.1 Alloprevotella sp.
CTCTCTCTACCTTTCTTTTCTCTCTCTACCTTTCTTTACTTTCTCTACCTTTCTCTACCTTTCTTTACTTTCTACCCCCAAACGGCGCAAAACGCCTATCCCATGAAACGTTTTCTTCGTATCCTCCTTCCCCTTCTCTGCGCCACACTCCTCCTGCTGAGCGTGCGCACCCTGTTGCTGGGCGTCTATCGCCCGGCAGAGGCGGCAGGCGGGGGCGAGAAAACGCATCTCGTCTTTGTCAATCTGACGGCATACGGACTGAGGTTGCCTTTCGAGCAGCAGTTAGGACCGTGCCGCTGGGGCTATCGCCGCCCCGCCGCCGGCGACGAGGTGGCATATCGGCTCTTCGGTTCCGACCGCGTCAGCCTCGGCATCTGCCACGCCCTGCCCGGCGACAGCATCAGCGTCGATTTGAAACGTCGCCGCTTGTCCTCCGCCAAACCCTCCTCCCCCGACTCGCTCTTTGTCGTGCCCGCCGCCGATCGCGCCCTCGCCGTCACCCCGCTGAACGCCCGCATGCTCACCGTGCTGAAACGCCGTTTCGAGCGCAGCCACGCCAAGGTCAGTCTCCGAGGTCGCGTCTTCCTGGACGGACAACCTTTGGACAGTCTGCGGTTCAGCGAAGACTATTACCTTTTGGAAACGCAACCGCAAACCTTCACCCTCATCCCCCACTCCGCCCTCGTGGGCAAGATAGCCTTCGAACTATGATTATCCTCAGCACCGCCTATCTTGCTCCCGTTCACTACTACGCCCGACTCTACGCCGCCCGCGAAGCCGTGGTGGACGTCCACGAGCACTATGTGAAGCAGACCTACCGCAACCGCTGCTGCATCGCCACGCCGCAGGGTCCGCTCGCGCTCACCGTTCCCGTCGTGCGGAACAAAGACGGGCGCGGCAGCATCAGCGAGGTTGAGGTCTCGTCCCACGGCAACTGGCGGCACTTGCATTGGAATGCGCTCGTTTCGGCGTACGAAAGCAGTCCGTTTTTTGAATACTACGCCGACGACTTCAAACGCGTGCTCGACACGGACTTCCGCCTGCTGACCGACCTGAACCGCGCTTTCCACGAGTTGATTGTCGAACTCCTCGCCTTGGACTGCCGGGTTCGCGAAAGCACCGCCTATCAAATCGCTGCTCTCGGCGACCTCGACCTCCGCGAAGTCATCTCCCCAAAAGCACCGTCCGACGCAGACGCCGCCTTCCGTCCCGCGCCCTACTATCAGGTCTTCGCCGCCCGCACCGGTTTCCTCCCCAACCTCAGCATCGCCGACCTCCTATTTAATATGGGACCGGAAAGCCGCCTCGTCCTGCGCAACAGCCTTTCCCTCTGAGCGAAGATAAGTGCCACTCTGAACAAAGATAACTAATTGTGTTCCTTTGCACGGTTCATGAAATCTTCACGTTGTTTTCTTTGTGCCTTGTGATATTAATCCCTAACTTTGCCGCGTTAAACTCCGCTACGGATGAACAACAGCCCATTCAAAACATTAACTTAACAATATCAACCTATTAAATTATTATTCATTATGAAGAAAACATTACTCTTGATGTGGGCTTTCGTGATGAGCATCGTGGCTGGCTTCGCTCAGACCGCCACCTTTGATTTCACGAATCCCACGGGATTGACACCGAGCATCACTCCTTCGGAAGGTGCTTCCACAGGTGTAAATGTCGAGGATCAGACCTTCACAAACAACAACGTGTCCATCAGTTGGGCAACAATTGAAGGCTCAACCACAAACGGAACCAAGGTTTGGACCGGAACGTCAAGCATTGACCTTCGCGTTTACAAGAACCAAACGATGACCATCACCGCTCCTGAAGCCATCACTTCCATCACTTTCACCGGAAGTGACATAAAGGACACCAGTGTGTCTGCTTCAGAGGGTAAGTTTACCAACAAGGTTTGGACGGGTTCTGCCTCTACTGTGGTCTTCAGAGTGACCGCTACGCTTAAAATCAACACCATCACCGTGACCTACGGCGGCGGCGAAGGTGGCGGTGAAGAAGGTGGCGGCGAAGAAGGCGGCGGCAGCGAAGGCGGCAGCGAAGGCGGCAGCGAAGAAGCCACCACCCTTTGGAGCGAAAGCTTTGCCGGCACATTCGGTGCTTTCACGGTGGATGACAAAACGCTTCCCTCTGCACTGACCTATGTCTGGGCAACCAACAGCTCTTACGCCAAGGCTTCTGCCTACAAGAACGTTAACTATGCCGCTGAAAGCTGGCTCATCTCTCCCGAACTCAACTGCGCTTCTGCCTCCGACCTCCAACTCAGTTTCTCACACTGCATGGGCCACGGCGACGCCACCCGTTGGAGCACCGACTGCAAGGTGTATGTGCGTGCCGGAGAAACTGCAACCTGGGAAGAAGCCACCGTTTCTGCTTATCCCGCTTCCGATGGCGGCAACTGGCAGTGGACAAATGCCACAGTTGATATCGCCAAGTTCGCAGGAAAGAAACTGCAGTTCGCTTTCGCCTATACTTCCACTGAAGCTGCTGCCTGCAACTGGGAAGTGAAGGACGTGGTCATCACCGGTAAGGGCTCCATCGGAGAACCTGTGGTGACTGTACCCGAATACAACTCCATCGCAGCACTGAAAGCTGCCGCGAGTGCAAGCGCCACCGCCGCAAAATTCAACTTCACCAATCTCCTCGTCACCGCTGTGGTGCAGAAAGGCACTAACTACTCCGTCTATGTCAGCGACGGCACCGAGGCATTCCTCTTCTACGGCACAGGAACACCCAACTGCAAGGCGGGCGACAAGATTTCCGGAAGTCTCACCGGTGAAATCGTGAACTTCTACGGAACCGACGAACTCCAAGCCATCTCTTCTTACGAAACCGTCACCGTTGCCTCTTCCGACAACGAAGTGGTTCCCGTGGCTAAGACCATCGCTGAACTCATCAGCGGCACAGCCACCTACGCTGACCAGAGCCTCCTCGTCAAACTCACCGACGTGCGCTTCGGTGCAACAGCTCTCACCTCCAAAGCCGTTTCCATGGCTCAGGAAGACGAAGTGAGCGGAGACGAAGTCATCATGAATCTCTACGACAGCTTCGGCACGGTTACCTCCTACGTCTTCAACACCGAATGGCCCTGTGACGTGGTCGGCATCGTGGCTTATCGCAACGGCGCTCCTGTCATCTATCCGCTCAGCGAAGACGACATCACCATCAAGTCCACCCTCAAAGACCCCGAACTCGCTTGGACGGCTGCAGAAGAAGCAGTGGTTTACAAAGAAGGTCAGGAAACGACCGTGGAACTCTCTGCAAGCAGCAAGAGCGACGCCGCCATCACCTACGAATCCTCCAACACGAACGTTGCCACCATTGACGCTGCCGGTAACATCACCGTGGCCGGTCTCGGCATCACCACGCTGACCGCTTCCGTGGCTCGCACTGCCACCTATCTCGAAGACGTTGCCACAGCCACTCTCTACGTCATCAGCGAAGGCGAAGGCACCATTGCCAATCCTTACCTCACCGTGGATGCCATCTACCTCAACGACAAAACCACCGACTACGTTTGGGTGAAGGGCACCATCATGGGCATTATCTCTGACACCTCTAAGGGTACTTATTCCAAGATTGAAGACCTCACGGAAGACAAGATTGTTGCCACCAACCTCGCAGTTGGCGATGGTGAAAACTACCTCTCCGTACAACTCCCTTCCGGCGCCGTTCGCGATGCCCTCAACCTCAAGGACACTCCCGACAATCAAGGCAAGACCGTTTGGCTCCTCGGACAGATGATGAAGTACTGCGGCGTGCCGGGTCTGAAGAACGTGAAGGACTACAGCTTCAACGGTGTGCCTGTGACCTCCGTCGGCAGTGTCATCACTTCCGAAAGCAATGCTCCCGCTTCCATCTACACGCTTGACGGTGTGCGCCAGAGCAAGGCTGTCAAAGGTTTCAACATCATCAACGGCAAGAAGGTGATTGTGAAATAAGTCTTGAAGCAGAAATAAATTCTGAAACAGAAATAAATTCTGAAACATTATTCGCCCGTCCGTTCGATTGGAGCGATGACTCCGGTCGGAATGAAGATGAGGCAAACACATTGAACGAGGTGCGGCATCCGATATGCTGCACCTCGTTTTGAGTTTACGACGATTGAAGTTGGAAACGCTCCTTTTTTCTCCGAATTTTTTTGCGCTCCGAGACGTTCGGCGATTGAAACCCGAGAAAAAGCACGATGGCGGGTAGCGTTTTGCCCGCGAAGTTGTATTTTAAGTGTATGGATGAGCAAACCTACATATCACTGGTGCCTGATGTGCGGCACGCCGTGCTGCGAGAGGCGGTGCGTTATCTCACTGACGAAGATGACGCAGCCGACGCTGCGCAGGAGGTGATGCTGAAACTGTGGCAGCTTCGAGGCGGACTGTCGGACGACAAGAAGATGCTGTTCGCTTACGCCGCCGTGGTTTGCCGAAACCTCTGCCTCAACCGGCTCAAGGAGAAACGCCGCCACCCGCTGCTGAGACTCAACCAAAGCGCAGCGGACGAAAAGGAAACGGTCGATGAAGGCGCCTTCTTGTCCCCCTCGCCCAGTCCCGACGTGGTGTTGGAAGCCGGCGAAGCCTACCGACTGTGCCAACAAGCAGTGGAGCAGTTGCCCGAGAAATGGCGGCTCATCCTGCAAATGCGTTCCGAGCAGCAAATGGAATCAGAAGACATTGCCCGCGTTCTGGGCACCTCGGCAGGCGCCGTAAGAGGCATGCTGAGCAAAGCAAGGGCACGATTACTCACATTGATTCAGCAGCAGTATGAAATACGAAGAAGCTCAAATTGAAGAAATACTCAGCCGTTTCGTGAAGGCTGAAACCACGTTGGAAGAAGAACGCCGTCTGGCAGACTTCTTTGCTTCCGCCCCCTCTGTCCCTCCGCGCTGGAGAGCATTTGCCATTCTCTTTGCGGGAATTGATGCCGGAGCGTTGAAGAGTGGCGATGACGCTCGGCAGCGTTCGGAGAAGCCGGCTCAGCCCTTGCGCCCTGTCCGAAAGCCTTGTCGCCGCCGTCTGTGGCTGAGCGTGGCAAGCGTGGCAGCCGTGCTTTGCCTGTGTTTCTTGTTGGGGCGCATGGCGTGGCAGGAAGAAGAAAGCGCCGCGAACCGGGAAAGTGCCGCCGTCACCTCTGTCAGCCAACCCTCGCTGCCGCCAGCCCGTTCGTCCGAACCGGCTTGTGTCGCACAACCCCCCCCGCCGTCACAGTCTTGTACCCCGAGTTCTGTCGTGAAAAAGCAAAGCTCCGCCCGAAAGCCGGCGAAGGCAACCCGCATGCCAAGTCGTTCCAAAACGTTGGCTACAGAACATGGCGGCGAAACCATCATTGCTGCGGCGGAACAGGAAAACATCCCCACGGCGGGTGACGAACAGCAAACAGATTTTTCTCAACATATTGTCTCTGCCGCCTTCACCTATTCCGAGCATTCGCAACTGGATGAGCGCGCCATCCGCGAACGGAACAGAGTGAGAGCCGAGGTCATGGAACAATATGCTCATCTCAGTTTCTAACTAATCACAATCGTAAACATGAAAAAGACAATGACTTTTGCTTGTCTGTGTCTGATGGCATGGCAGGTATATGCACAAGAAACATTGCACGGACTGAAAACGTTTGCCACGGGCAAGTTCCGGACGCATGCCACCGTCATGGAAAGCTACAACGGAAAAACTCACAGTGATTTCTTCCTTGTGCGTGTGCCCAAGGACAGCGTGTCGCCGAGCGACCTCTACACCATCCGTTCTGCCTACAACTCTGCCATGAGTGAGGCTGACGAGGCGAACCTCTATGAGACGCACCGACAGACTGGGTGCGACACCGTCTCCTATTCCATCGTCAAGGGCGGACGACTCACGCAGGGCACCATGGAACACGAAATCTACGGACATGCTTTTACACGCAACTCCGAAATCATGGCGATGCTCGACATCAACTGCCGGCAGATGGTGATGGGCGTGGAGTTTGAAGTGCCCAAACTGCCGGATGAAACGACAAAACCGCTCGACACGACTCCTTTGGATGACTTTCTGGCGGGGTTGGTGAAGCAGAAGAAATGCCGAACCGTGAGCGTGAGCTTCTGCAAGCGCAACGGAGGGAGGGCAGCCATTGCCTACAATCTGAACGCTGAGGACGTGACCAAAGGCACGCGCTATGACGTGACGGCGGATGCGGACAACGTGACGGCGGAACTGCGGAAGCTCATGCAGACCTATCGGCAACGAGGCCAGGTCTATTCCTACGTGGAAAGTGCGCTGTGGGGCAAAGAGGTTTGTCTGATTCTGGGCGAGCACGAGCACTGCTATCTGCTGGACACGTCGCAGAAGGGCACGCTGAAAATCCTGCACGTGGCGCGGAACCAAAACAAGGGTCTTTTCGTGCCCGAAGAATGGCGCAACATTGTGGAGTATAACAATGGTGTGATGCGATAGTGGCGACACGGAAGCGTATTCTCATGACTACTCTTCATCTCATAATTCGTAGGACACCCCCTAACTCAACAAACAGTCCGGGAAGAGAGGGCGGCAAAAACACTAAATACCATGTTTTGGGTATTGTCCCCGCTGTGCATTATTCCGACCTTTGCACCGAGTTAAGTTAGAACATTTGATTGTTAGAAGGACATCGGCTGCAGACTTGCCAATCTGCAGCCGATGTCACGTTGATGCCCCCGACTGCCGCCATGCTTCCGGCACGAAGCATTCTGTACTATTGCTGTCTGGTAAAAGCTTTTCTGCCGAATGGTGAGGGCTGCAGGCCCGATGAGCCCGACGAAGGAGGGCGAACTGCTAGCCCAGGCCGTGAGGCCTGGGTAAGGCGGCAGTAGTAATTTTGAGGGCTGTAAGTCCCGATTCCTTTTTCATCAACCATCTTTTTATAAAGAAATCGGGACTTACAGCCCTCTTTCTTGGAGGAACGTTCGTTACCCAGCCCTTACGGACTGGGCTGACAGTTCGGTCGCCTTCGGCTCCCTCATCGGGCCTGCAGCCCTCACCATCCGGACTAATATGAACAGTTCCATGGCGCGGTACTCGCGTACCAAGCTTTGAAATTCGCGTTCCACGGCACGGTACTCGCGTACCAAGCTTTGGTACTCGGCTACCAAGGCGTGGTATTCGCAGTAAGCCTTGGTTCTGAAAATACCAAGCGCCTTGGTACTGAAAACCACGACACAAAAACTCCCAAATGGGTTGGGAGTCGAACTCCCAGACGCCTTGGGAGTCGAACTCCCACGCCTTGGGAATCAAACTCCCACGCCTTGGGAGCAAACCTCCCACGCCTTGGGAGCAAACCTCCCACGCTTTGGGACATACCTCCCACGCCTTGGGAGACGGCGCGTCATAACAGCCAATCTGCTGCGTTGCTATCGGATTCGCGCCTGGTCATGTACTTCAGTACACTCCCTACATCCTCGTCCTCAGCGCCTTGCATCTTGACCATTCTGACGCACCTTTGTTCTCCTCCCACGCCTTGGCGGTGTGACATAATCGCCAATCGGATTCGGGCTTGGTCATGTACTTCAGTACACTCCCTGCTCCCTCATCCTCGGCGCCTTGCATCTTAACCATTCTGACGCACCTTCGAGAGTGAAGCCGAAATCTGCATTTTGACACGACCTCCTGCCTTTTCTATATCCCCTCCCCTCACATTTCCGCGAAGAAAGCAAAAAAGCGGGTTTTCTCTTCTGTCTTCTGTTTTTTACCCCTATCTTTGTTCGCAGTTAATATATTAACGGGATGACTGCGCCTGAACCGCACCATGCAGTCACGCCGTGCACACTACGAGAAACACACATAATCAACCTAAACCAAATCTAAAATCTTACTATGCGTAAAACATTCACGATGTTGCTTGCGGGCATGCTCATGGCTCCCGCTTGGGCGCAAGTCAGCCAACTCGGCGGATTCTTCTATGGAGACATGGCGGCTCCTTCCGGCTGGGAATGGCAAAGCCCTGACTCTGTCGCCTACAACAAACAACAGCCGCACGCTTGGTTCTTCTCCTTCGCCAACACCGACGAAGCACGCAAGGTGCTGCCCGAACACAGCAGCCTCTGGCGCTCGCTCGACGGACAATGGAAGTTCCACTGGGCTTCCAATCCCGACCAACGTCCGAAGGACTTCTATCGCACCGACTTCGACGTTTCTGCCTGGGACGACATCACCGTGCCCATGAGTTGGAACATGGCGGGAGCAGGAAAGGACGGTTCATTTAAGTATGGCAAACCCATCTACTCCAACCAGCGCGTCATCTTCCAGCATCAGGTTCGCGAAGGCGACTGGAAGGGTGGCGTGATGCGCACCCCGCCTCAGAACTGGCTGACTTTCAAAGACCGCAACGAGGTCGGCTCCTATCGCCGCACCTTCACCGTGCCCGCCGACTGGGACGGCAAGCAGGTCTGCATCAACTTCGACGGCGTCGATTCCTTCTTCTATCTCTACATCAATGGCCGCTATGTCGGCTTCGCGAAGAACTCCCGCAACCTGGCGCAGTTCGACATCACGCCCTATCTGAACAAGAAGGGGGAGAACGTGGTGGCTGTCGAGGTCTATCGTCACAGCGACGGTTCCTTCCTTGAAAGTCAGGACATGTTCCGTCTGCCGGGCATCTTCCGCAGCGTCTCCCTCACCGCCAAACCGATGGTGCAGGTGCGCGACTTCAAGGCGATTCCCGACTATGACGACACCTTCACCCGCGCTTCTCTCAAGATTGAAGCCGAGGTGCTCAATATGGGAAAGAAGGACGTGAAGGGCTACAAGCTCGCTTATAAACTCTACGCCAACACGCTCTACGCTCAGGACAACACGCCGCTCGACGTGACCACCGAGGCTCCCGTCAGCGCAGTGGGCGGCAAGGGAAAGAGCATCATCGTTTCCGCCACCCTCGACGCCGGCACCGCCGTGAAGCCGTGGAGCGCAGAGAGACCGCAGTGCTACACTCTGGTCGGCGAACTCAAGGACGCCAAGGGCAAAGTGGTCGAGACCTTCTCCACCAACGTCGGCTTCCGCAAGATTGAAATCAAGGACACGCCCGCCGAGAAGGATGAGTTCGGACTCGCCGGCAGATATTACTACCTCAACGGTCAGCCCATCAAGATGAAGGGCGTGAACCGCCACGAGAACAACCCCGAGACCGGACACACCGTTTCCCGCGCTCAGATGGAGAAGGAAGTCTTCCTCATGAAGCAGGGCAACATCAACCACGTCCGCAACTGCCACTATCCCGACGACCCCTACTGGTACTATCTCTGCGACATCTACGGCATCTATCTCGAAGACGAAGCCAACGTCGAGAGCCACGAATACTACTACGGCAAGGAGAGCGTCTCCCACGTGCCGGAGTTCAAGAACGCTCACATCGCCCGCAACATGGAAATGGTGCGTGCCCACGTCAATCACCCCTCCGTCGCCATCTGGAGTCTCGGCAACGAGGCAGGTCCGGGCAAGAACTTCGTGGCTTGCTACGACGCCATCAAAGCCTACGACACCTCTCGCCCCGTGCAGTATGAGCGCAACAACGACATTGTCGATTTGGGCTCGAACCAGTATCCTTCCATCCCCTGGGTGCAGGGTGCCGTGAAGGGTAACTACAACATCAAGTACCCCTATCACATCTCCGAATATGCCCACTCCATGGGTAACGCCGTGGGTAACCTCGTGGACTACTGGGATGCCATCGAAAGCACGAACTTCTTCATCGGCGGCGCCATTTGGGACTGGGTGGACCAGGCGATGTACGGCTATGACAACGGGCACCGCTTCTTCGGCTACGGCGGCGACTTCGGCATGGACAACAAACCCAACGACGGCATGTTCTGCATGAACGGTATCATGCAGCCCGACCTCGCTCCCAAGGCACAATACTATGAAGTGAAGAAGGTCTATCAGAACGTCGGCGTCAAGGCGGTCGATATGAAGAAGGGACAGATTGAGATTTTCAACAAAAACTATTTCGAATCGCTCGCAGACTATGAGATTGTCTGGTCGCTCTGGAAAGACGGCGTCTGCGTCTTGAAGAACCAGCCGTTGCAGGGCGTTCGCAAAGCCGTGCAGGCTCGTGAACGCATGAACTTCAAACTGCCCTACGACTACGCCTCCCTCGACCCCGCTTCCGAATACTTCGTCAAAGTGCAGTTCCTCCTGGGTCGCGACATGCCGTGGGCAAAGAAGGGCTACGTGCAGATGGAAGAGCAGTTGCCCGTTCGCGCTGCCCTCGAGCAGGCTCCCGCCGTGGCATCTGTTGCCGTGAGCACCCAGCCCATCGTGCTGGAAGAGGATGGCGCAGCCTTCAAAGTGAGCGGCAAGGACTTCACCGCTAAGTTCGACAAAGCCACCGGCTCGCTCTCCGCGCTGACCTACGGCAATCAGACCATCATCGAAGAAGGCAACGGTCCGAAACTCGATGCCTTCCGCGCTCCGACCGACAACGACGCCGGCATCGGCTATCCCAACGACTGGTTCCGCTACGGTCTCTACAACCTGCAGCACAAGGCGCTTGCCGCCAAGGCGGTGCGTCAGGCTGACGGACGTCTCCAAGTTTCCTTCACCGTGGAAAGCCAGGGTGCCGAGGGCTGCAATCAGACCTACGGAAACGGCGACCGCGATCCGGACAAGGCCTACACCTTCAACAACGGACGCCACGCTTTGGGCGAAGACGACCTGAAGTTCACGACGAACCAAGTCTATACGGTCTATCCCGACGGAAGCATCGAACTCCAGAGCGCCATCTCTTCCAACCGCTCCAATGTCGTGCTGCCGCGTCTGGGCTACGCCATGAAGTTGCCCTCCGCCTTCAGCAAGTACTACTACTACGGTCGCGGTCCCATCAACAACTACAATGACCGCAAGACAAGCCAGTTCATCGAACTCCACGAAAGCACCGTGGCTGAGCAGGGCATCATGCTGCCCAAACCGCAGGCACAGGGCAACCGCGAAGAAGTGCGCTGGTGTGCACTCACCAACGAGCGCGGTCAGGGTGTCGCCTTCGTGGCTGACGGTCTGATGTCTGCCTCTGCGCTGCCCTACAGCCAGCAGGAACTGACCCTCGCTCCTCACCCCTATCAGCTGCCCGCTTCCTCCGGCACTCACCTCCACCTCGACGTCAAGGTGACCGGCCTCGGTGGCGCCAGCTGCGGACAGGGCGGACCGCTCGCCGATGACCGCACCATGGCAACCAACCACAACTTCGGCTTCATCATTCGTCCGCTCAACATCGGTCGCGCCATGGCTTCCCAGATTCTCGAGACCGCCAAGGTTTCCGCTTCCGGCGAACAGCCCATCAGCATGGAGCGCAGCCGTGTCGGCAAAATCACTCTCTCCACTCCTGCCAAGAACCGCACCATCATGTATGCCCTCAACGGAGCGAAGAAGGGACAGCCCTACACCGAGCCCATCAACCTCCGCGCCGGCGGCACGGTGAAGGCATGGTACAAGGAAGTGCCCGAACTCAGCGTCGAGATGACCTATCCGCGCGTCGAGAGCGTGCCTCTCGAAGTGGTCTTCGCCTCTTCCCAGGAACCCGGCAGCGGCGATGCGGCTTACCTCACCGACGGCGACCCCTCCACGATTTGGCACACGATGTATAGCATCACGCTCGCCAAATATCCCCACTGGGTGGACTTCGACGCCGGCGAGCCGAAACTCATGAAGGGCTTCAGCATGCAGCCCCGCACCTCCGGTCAGAACGGTTGGATTAAGGACTATGAAATCTATGTCAGCCAGGACGGAAAGAACTGGGGCGAACCCATCCACAAAGGCACGTTCCCGAAGAACGCCGACCTCAAGAAGGTGATGTTCGACAAACCCGTCAAGGCTCGCTACATCCGTCTGCGCGCCCTCAACGAGCAGAACGGCGAAGACTTCGCTTCAGGTGCCGAGTTCAACCTGATTGCCGACTAAGCCGCCGAGACACGTAAATTTTTGAACACTCCTTATATATATAAGGTGTCACGTTCTTAAAAATTCCTATATTTGCCCACATGAAGCGAATAGGTCATATCCTTCGCGACGTGTGGGCATTTTATGTCACCGGTTTTCGCGAGATGACTTGGGGGCGCACGCTGTGGGTTCTCATCCTCGTCAAGTTGTTCCTCATCTTCGTCGTGCTGCGCCTCTTCTTCTTCCGTCCCGCCCTGCAAGGACTCGACGATGACGCGAAGAGCGAGACCGTCGGCAACAACCTCACGCTGCCACCCTCGCCCAACCACGGGCAGTGAGCGTTTCCCGTCTTGATTGATTATTCCTTAAATCTATTCACATAAAAAACACGTTTCAATATGTTGCAGTTGATTGAATCCACTGTGGTTGACTGGTCGCGAGCGCAGTTTGCGCTGACCGCCTGCTATCACTGGCTCTTCGTACCCCTCACCTTGGGGCTCGCCCTCATCATGGGCATCATGGAAACCATCTATTTCGTCAAGAAAGATGAGTTTTGGAAACAATGCACGCAGTTCTGGATGAAACTCTTCGGCATCAACTTCGCCGTCGGCGTCGCCACGGGACTCATCCTGGAGTTTGAGTTCGGCACAAACTGGAGCAACTACTCCTGGTTCGTGGGCGACATCTTCGGTGCGCCGTTGGCGATTGAAGGCATCGTGGCGTTCTTCATGGAATCGACCTTCATTGCCGTCATGTTCTTCGGCTGGAAGAAGGTGCGCCCGGGCTTCCACCTCGCCTCCACGTGGCTCACGGGACTGGGCGCGACAATCTCCGCCTGGTGGATTCTCGTCGCCAACGCTTGGATGCAAGACCCCGTCGGCATGGAGTTCAACCCCGAAACCGTGCGCAACGAAATGGTGGATTTCGCCGCCGTGGCACTCTCGCCGTCGGCAGTGATGAAATTCCTCCACACCGTCTCCTGCGGCTGGGTCACCGGCGCCGCCTTCGTGGTGGGCGTCAGCTGCTGGTTCCTGCTGCGCCGCCGCAACCGTGACCTCGCCGTGGCAAGCATCAAAGTTGCCACCGTGGTGGGCGTCCTCGCCTCCCTCGTGGTGATGGGAACGGGTGACCAGAGCGGCGTGCAGATTGCCAAACAGCAACCCATGAAGCTCGCGGCAGCCGAGGGACTCGAGCAAGGCGGAACGGGCGTTCCCTTCAGCATCGTGCCGGGCGTGGAGATTCCGAACATGCTCTCCATCCTTGCCACCCACGACATCAACGGCTTTGTACCCGGCATCAACGATATTCTGAACGGCTACACCGCTCCCGACGGCACCGTCCACCTCTCTGCCGCCGAGAAGATTGAGCTCGGACACTACGCCATCGAAACCTTCTCCTACTTCCGCGAGACACACAAGATCGACCCCATCGATGCTGCCATGGCACGCGAAGAACTCAGTCAGAACATGGAGTATTTCGGCTATGGCTATCTTAAAAACGCGGAACAACTCGTGCCCAATGTTCCTCTGGTCTATTGGTCCTTCCGCATCATGGTGGGCGGCGGCGGCTTCATGATTCTCGTCTTCCTCGCCCTCGTTTGGCTGCAGCGCCGCGGACGCATCGAAGACTCCCGCCTCATGCTCTGGCTCGGTGTGCTCTCCGTACCCGCTGCCTATCTCGCCGGACAAGCCGGCTGGGTGGTGGCAGAAGTGGGACGACAGCCTTGGGCAATCCAAGGTCTCCTGCCCGTCAATGCCGCCATCTCCGGACTCACCACCTTCGAAGTGATGACGACCTTCGTCCTCTTCGCCGTTCTCTTCACGCTGTTGCTCGTCGCCGAAATCCGCATTATGTGTCGCGCCATCAGCAACGCTCCCGAAATCAAGAAAGAGACTAAAAGTCAAAAAGACTAAGAGACTAAAAGACTAAGAGTCGAAAAGTCGAAAAGACTAAGAGTCAAAAAGACTAAGAGACTAAGAGTCGGCGCGGTCTTTGATTCACGACAACGGAGACAACAAGAGACAACTTTGTGCAGTGAGACACTGCACCTCCTAACCTCTTCGACTGGAATGCTGCGACACCTTTTCGACAACCATTTTGCAACCATTTTGCAACCATTTTGCAACCTGCAAAAACCCTGCAAA
>JBJEAG010000108.1:0-3109 GCA_051868855.1 Alloprevotella sp.
GGTTGCAAAATGGTTGCAAAATGGTTGCAAAATGGTTGCAAAATGGTTGGCGGAGGTGTTTTTTGATTCGTAAATAAAACAAGGGTTTGCAGATGTCCCTTACTGCTACAAAAAATCTCACGAATGACTCGTGAGATTTTTTGGACCGTGCAAGCTAAGATTTCGTGCAAGACGGATGATTGTGTGCAAGACGGATGATTGTATGCAAGACGGATGATTTTGTGCCAGACGGCTGATTTCGGATGGTTACGTGAGAACGGATTTGCTCTCCGTCACTGTTTCTCTATCCGTTGGATTTTTGCATCTGCCTTGACATACTCGGGCTTGAAAGCGATGTCAGGAGCAATATCGCTATAAATGGTGCTGAGGAAATCAATTCCTTTCTGGTTCAGTTGGTCCTCTTCTATCACGATAGCTACATTGCCGATTGTTGCCCAAATGCCACTGTCGGCATTGTATTCGTAGGTTACGCATTTGGCACTGCGCAGTGCATCGGCAAGATTGCCACCAACCTTAAGTTCGCCTGCACTTTGCACGTCGTTGGAAGCGTCATTGCCCTCATACACAGGCTCGGGTTCTGCCGGTTCACCGCTTTCAGCAACACTGCCGTCGCCAACGATGCGCATTGCATCTACGGCTATCAAATCCTTCGCGTTCTTGAGGGTGATGCGGAAATTGAGGGACAAAGTGCCATCTTCCCTCACGCTACCGAGCGAGCGGCAGACAGCCTCATTGCCAGCCAAGAGTTCAAAGTAAGGTTTGCCCTTGAGCGAGCCCTGATATTCAACGGTAACAACAAAGTTGGCAACACAGCCGCCCATGCCATTGTAGTTGTTCACTTTGGCATCGGCAACGGTGAACTTAGCGGATTTCACAGTGATGCCGGTGTTTTCCTCCGCCGTGCAGGAGAATTCAGTTCCCACAAGTTCATCGGCGAGTTTCTCGGCTTTTTCAGCAAGGGAAATGTTCTCTTCCGCCCATTTTTTGTTCTGAGCATTCAGTTTGTTGAGTTCATCTGCCTGTTGTTCCTTTGGCATATCGTAGAGTGAACGGTAGCCTTCAGCATACTTCTCCTGATTCTCGTTGATTTGGGAGTAAACTGCTGCAATTTGGGCTAGTTTCGACTTGTTTTCTCCACAAGAGCACAAGAGCGCTGCCAGAGTGAAGAGCGCAAATAATGATTTAAGGTTCATAGGAAAAATAGTTGGGAATAATAAGAGTATAGGTCTTGTAAAACGAAAATTGTATCAGCCAAAACGTCCGGTTTCACTGATACAATTCGGTTTGGAGGGTGCCGATGGTGCGTTGTTTTCTCGCCTTCGCCTGTCTCAGCCAATTTCTGACGTAGGGGTTGCTGAGGAACTGAGGGGTGGCGCTGTCCGCGATGCGTTCGATTTGCGGAGTGAGAATGGGAGTGGGATATTGGTTGCAGAGGAGCATGAAGAAGCCGGGACCGAGGACGTTGTCATAGTTGTCCATGACGAAGCGGGTTTCGAGTTCTTCGGATTCGCGGGTGAGCTTCTCAACCTTCTTGCCGAACTTGCGGTGGATGGTTTCGGGGCTCTGTCCGGCTCGCATCATTCGCATGGTCTGTTGTTGAATCTGCCACATTTCGTTTTCGATGCGATTGTGTTTCCGGAAGAATTTGTAGAGTTTTTCGTTGAGAGGACCGCCGGTGACTCTCTGTCCGGCGTTGTCCACCTGAATGTTGAGATTGCCGTCTTCGATGACGATGGGCATGACGCACTGGTTCTGGGTGAACATCATGACCATCATGGTGGAATCGACGTCGCCGACGAAGTTGAAACGACCGTGAACGACTTCGCAGGAGTCAATGCAGATGGAGGAGGCTTCGAGTTTTTGGGAAACGCCCTCGGGACTGACGCGCAGATAGAGCATTCTGCCGTCGAGACAAGACATGGTGGAGTTGCCTGCGATGTTGTATTGTTCTGCACAAGAGGTGCACAACAACAAAACGGCGGAGAGAATGGCGGTCAGTTTGTTCATGAGAAAAGTGGTCGGACGTTCTTTGTAAATGTCCCTTATTTCCACGACAAATATACGGTCTCTTGCGTGAAACCTCCGCGCAGAAAAACAAAAACTGACTGCGAAATAAATCTTTTTTGGGATTTAGTTCGCAGTCAGACTGAAAACATAAGGTGTTTTCACACTAAGGCGGATTTTTTTCATCTCGCTTTTTGTCTGAGAAACGGGCTTCTCATCAAGCGGCGTTTTCCTTTTTCTGTTCGCTGTCAATGCGGAAGATGGTATAGACTTCCAGCACGGTGGCGATGAGGAGCGTCACTTTCCATTCGGAGGAGCGGAAGGGAGGTATGCCGAAGTGTTGGGTGAGCATGAGCCCCGCGGTGACGAGCAGGAGCATGGCGCCGAGCACTTGCTGGCGGCGCAAACGGCGGATGATGAGGTTGGTGCCTTCGTAGGCGTCGTTGATTTGCAACGGGCAGAAGAGCAGCGCGCCCACCGTGAAGACGAAGGGGGCAGAGGTGGGAGCGAAGAGGGGCATCACGGCTCCGAGGGGGAGGAGAATGCCTCCGAGACGGAAGAGGATTTTTTTCATACGTTACGCATACTTATTCCACCACATAGACATCTTCGTCGGCATTCTTCATGTAGAGGTTCACTCTTGCCACGCGCTCAACGGCTTCTTGCGAGTTTTCCAGCGCGTTGAGTTCGCGGGTGGCTTTGTCATATTGTTCCTCATACATCCGGATTTCTTTCCTCAACTCCACGTTTTGGAGGTGGAGTTCATAGCGATGCCAATAGCTGTTGGGGTCGAGGAAGCCCACGACGAGAATGAAGATGACGATGCTCCAAAGATATTTCTGACGGAGGAGCGCCAAGCCGAATCTTTTCAGTTTTTGTCCCATGGTCGAACGATGTTCTGTTTGATTTTTTGCAAAATTAGTCATTCGCGCGGATTCTTCTGTCTGCTTCGGCAGAAAATTCTTCATTTGCGACGAAAGAGGCGGCGGCGGAGAGGCTTAACCTGCATTATTCATACTCGTTCCTACTGCAAAGCCTAACTGGCAGCACTTCAGCGTGGTGCTCGCTCTTCCTCTTTGAAAGTAGGATTTACTACATTCTGCAT
>JBJEAG010000109.1:0-10128 GCA_051868855.1 Alloprevotella sp.
AGATAGACGCCCTGTGCCGAAAAGGCAGCCACCAGCAATGTCGGGTCTGCTTTTTCTTGCGCCAAAGAAATCGTGCGTGCCCCAACGATGGCGGCAGAGTCTGTGCGCCCTGCGCTGTGCAGACTGTCTGCCAGTTCAAGGCTGCGCCGGATTTCTTTGTCGTTCGTTTCGGCGCTTCGGACGGGAAGGAAGATGGTCAAAACCATCAGCAAAAGGAGTGTTTGCTTCATGTCGTTCGTGGTTTGATGAGGCAAATATAGGTCTTTCTCACATATAATTCCGCAAAACGTGGTGGCGGGAGTGTTTCGCGTGGGGCAAAAGTCGGATTTTATCGCAAATAATGTTTTTTAAGTGTGTTCTGTAAGGTTATAATTTACATTTTGTCTTACATTTGCAGCCGAAGGATTAAACCATCGTGCTTTGGGCAAGTCAAACCAAATAGAGCGATGGTTCAAACCTTTCGTTCAGAAAACAAATCATTTATTCCATAACACTAAAAACGTAAAAGTCATGAAAAAGTTTATGCTTCTTCTGTGCATGGGTGTTTTCGCCCTCAACGTAGCCGCACAGGAACCCGTGAAGAAAGCAGATTGCACAAAATGCAAAGTTGAAAAATGCGACAAGAAAGCCTGCACCAAGGACGGCAAGTCATGTGGCGACTGCACCAAGAAGTGCGACGCAAAGAAGTCCTGCAGCAAAGCAAAGGCTTGCAAAGACAGCAAGAAGTGCGACAAGGTTGCTAAGAAGTGCTGCCAGAAAGCCGCTGAAAAGAAATAAGATTTCTTGATTGAGGCTCGCCTCGCAAACACATAATCGGGGATTGTTTCCGAACGCAAATGTTCCGAAACAGTCCCCTTTTTCTGTCTGTCGGTTTTTATTTGTAATTTTACGCCCCGAAAACCGCTCCCGCCCGTTGGGAAAGGATTCTCTCCTCCTTATTATATATAGGTACACCTTATTATATATGGGCTACACCTTATTATATATAGGAGCACCACTTTGAAAAATCTTTCAGACTCCATCATCCATGTATCAAGAAGAACCCCACATCCACCAAGGTCGCATCGAAGTGATTTGCGGCTCCATGTTTTCCGGCAAAACAGAAGAACTCATCCGACGCCTGAAGAGAGCGCGTATCGCCCGCCAAAGAGTGGAAATCTACAAACCTTCCATCGATACCCGCTATTCTGAGGAAGACGTTGTCTCCCACGATTCCAACTCAATTTCCTCGACGCCCGTCGAGTCTGCTCGCAGCATCTTGCTCCTTGCCTCCGAAGCACAGGTGGTCGGCATTGACGAGGCGCAGTTCTTCGACACCTCGCTCGTGGATGTCTGCAACGAACTGGCGCGCAACGGCAAGCGCGTGATTGTCGCCGGATTGGACATGGATTTTCAGGGAGTGCCGTTCGGTCCGATGCCCGCGCTTTGTGCCGTCGCCGAGCAAGTGACGAAAGTCCATGCCATCTGCGTGCGCTGCGGCGGTTTGGCATACGTCAGTCACCGCAAAGTCGCCGACGAACAAAGAGTGCTGCTTGGCGAACAAACGGAATACGAACCCCTCTGCCGCTGCTGCTACGAAAAAGCGCTGGGAGGGAAGAAAAATGTGGAGTGATGTTCTTTGAACTATTCTGATTATCTTTGCAAAGTGAAATAGTGAAGACAGGCTGCGGCTTGGCAAATTTTTCAAGTAAGTTTGCTATTTTGCTCTTGCCTTACACGATAAACGTATAAATCTAAAAAGTAAGATATGGCTTTACCAATAGCATCAATTCCGGTGTTGACCGGAGACGTCGCACGCAATTTTGAAGAGAGTGCGCAGGCAACCTATCAGCGCTATCTTAACCGTACGGAAGAAGAAAAAAAGGCTGAGGAAAAAGCGCTCGAAAGAGGTTTTGCAGAATTACGTCAGATTTTGGAAAAAGCACATTTGGGTGGCAAATGAGTTTCATTAAAGACAAGTGCTCTCTTTGTGCAGTGACTGAATCTAAAGAGATGGTTGGCTTCTCTTGTGGAGACACTGACCTTGATGATTTCTTTACCAATGATTGTTTTGCTTATACAAAAGAATTGTTGGGAAAGACTTATTGTTACAGGTTGAATGAAGATTCTCGGAAAATTGTCTGTGCTTTCACGCTTGCCAATGCCGGAGTAAGAGTAAGTGACCTTCCTAACGCAAGGAAGAAGATGATTGAAAAAGAGATTCCTCATGTCAAGGCATTAAAAGATTATCCGGCTGTATTGATTGCAAGACTGGGAGTTTCCAAAGACTTTCGCTCGTTACATGTGGGAAGTGATACGCTTAAATACATCAAGTTTTGGTTTTTGGAACCATTCAACAAGACCGGTTGTCGTTTTGTAATTGTGGATGCTTATAATGATTCAACGACAATCTCTTTCTACGAAAAGAATGGATTCAGAAAAGTGTTTAGCACAGAAGCACAGGAAAAATCTTATCGTCATCTTGGGGAAGAGTTCTCTTTAAACACTCGTTTGATGTATTATGATTTGATTTGGGCATCAAGAGAATTTCTGTAAAAAACCATTCTTCCATTGTTCCCCATTACTATAAGCATATTAAAAAACTTGCAAACAAAGTTTTGCGGGGTCAAAGAAAGATTGTAACTTTGCCCCGCTTTTCCGCTCAGCCGCTGTCGGGATGTAGAGAGTTCCCCGTTAAGCTGGGCAGGGACGGACAACAAATCTTTTAAAATCAAATCATGGCAGATTTAATCAAGATTGCTGAAGAAGCTTTTGCCACTGGTAAAACTTTCCCCAACTTCAAAGCGGGCGACACTATCACTGTGGCATACAAAATCGTCGAAGGTAACAAAGAGCGCATCCAGTTGTATCGCGGCGTTGTTATCAAAATCAATGGTCATCAGAACAAAAAGCACTTCACCGTGCGCAAGATGTCCGGAACTGTCGGTGTGGAACGTATCTTCCCCATTGATTCTCCCAACATCGAAAGCATCGAAGTGAACAAAGTGGGTAAAGTGCGTCGCGCTAAGCTTTACTATCTCCGTAAACTCACGGGTAAGAAGGCTCGCATCAAAGAAAAACGCACCGCAGCCAAGAATGACTAATTTTCGGTTTGCTACCCGAAAAGATAAAAAGAGGTTTTCCAATTCGGGAAGCCTCTTTTTTCAAATCCTTTTTTCCTTCTCTCTCCACTTAATCTTCCTCCCTCTTTCCCATGATTGGCATCGTCTATCCTTCTCCCATCTTCGGTCCTGTCCACAGCCGTCGCCTCGGCATTTCCTTGGGCATCAATCTTATGCCTGCCGACGGAAAAATCTGTACCTTTGACTGCGTCTATTGCGAATGCGGCTTCAACGCCGACCATCGCCCCTCCCTGCCTCGCCCTTCCCGCGAAGAGGTGGCGCAGAAGTTGGAAGAGAAACTGAAATCAATGAAAGCGGAGGGCACAGCTCCCAACGTCCTCACCTTCGCCGGGAATGGAGAACCCACGGCTCACCCCGACTTTCCCGCCATCATTGACGACACCATCGCGCTTCGTAACCATTATTTCCCTGAAGCAAAGGTCAGCGTACTCAGCAATGCCACTCGCTTGCTGCGACCGGAAGTTCACGCCGCACTGATGAAAGTTGACAACAACATTCAGAAACTCGACACCGTCTCCGCTGACTACATCTCGCTCGTGGACCGCCCCGTCGGTGCCTACGACGTCAAGCAAGTGCTGTCGGCTTTGGAGATATTTGATGGTCACGTCATCATCCAGACGATGTTCCTCAAGGGCATGGTCGGCGAACGAAATGTCGATAACACGGGCGACGAGTTCGTGCTCCCTTGGTTGGAGGCGCTGCGTCGCATCCGTCCTTCCCGCGTCATGATTTACACCATCGACCGTCCTACTCCCGACACCGCCCTCCTCAAAGCAACGCCCGAAGAACTTGACCGCATCGCCGCGCTGCTCCGCGCCGAAGACTTTGACGTCGAAGTGGCGTACTAATTCTCTCCCTCTCCTCGTCCCGTTTCATTTCTTTTCCCATGGCGTTTCCTCAGTCTCTTCCTCCCGTCGTTTCTCCCTCGCAGCGGCTCATTGTCGCCGTGAGTGGTGGTGCGGACTCGGTCGCCATGCTTCTTTTTTTGAAGGAAATGAACGCAAACATTGCGGCTGTCGCCCACTGCAATTTCCAACTGCGCGGTGAAGAAAGCGACCGTGACGAGCGTTTTGTTGAAAATCTGTGCCGGCGTTTGGGCTGTGAACTTCGCGTCGCCCGTTTCGACACGAAGTCCGAAGCCGCTGCCCGCGGGGAGAGCATAGAGATGGCGGCGCGTCGCCTTCGCTACGCCTGGTTTGAGACTCTGCGAAAAGAACTGAAAGCCGACGCCGTTGCCATCGCCCATCACCTCAACGACGATGCCGAGACCGTGCTCCTCAACCTCATTCGCGGCACCGGACTCCGCGGACTCTGCGGCATTCCTCCCAAGCGTGAGGGCATCGTTCGTCCCTTGCTCGACGCCTCTCGGCAAGATGTTTTGAAATATCTGAAGAGTAGGGGACAGAACTTCGTCACCGACAGCTCCAATTCTGACACTCTTTTCACGCGAAACAAAATCCGTCACGAAGTTCTGCCTCTGTTGCGTTCCATGAACGGAAACATTTCCGTCGGACTCCACAGAATGGCGCAACGCCTCCGCCAAACGGTGGAGTTCCTCGAAACTGTTGTGAACCGTTTCCGCCGAGAACGCGTGACGAGTCTGCCCGACGGCGAGCGCATTCAGCTCAGCGACCTCTCCCTCTTCCCCGTTCCGGAAGTCTTTTTGGAGATATGGCTGGCGGAGTTTGGCTTCTCTCGCACGCAGTCCGACTCGCTTTTGACGGGTCGGGTGGGAATGCTGTTGGAAGCAAATGACTATCTTTGCACCCGAACTCACGATGCCATCGAAGTTCGTCGCCGTCCCGCGGTCGTGAATCCGCGCGTGCTTGGATTCACGTTGAACACGCTGACTCCCGACTCCCGCGCTTGCATTGAAATGACCGAAGTTCCGTTCTCTTCAGTGAGTGCGCTTCGCTTTTCTCCCGCTGAGGCTTGGTTGGATGCAGACACCGTTCGCGGCAAACTTTTTGTGCGCAGTGTCCGGCAAAACGACCGTTTCCGTCCTTTCGGCATGAAGGGTTCCAAGCTCGTCAGCGATTATCTGACGGACCGTCATGCTTCTCGAATCGACAAACTCGCCACTCTTGAGGTGTGCGACGACAACGGGATTCTTTGGCTCGTCAATCAAACCATCGACGCGCGCTGTGCCGTGACCGACAAAACCCATTCTCTGATTCATCTCAAGTTCATTCCCTTCCCATGAAATATCTTCTCTCCCTCTTGTTCGCAGTTTGGCTTGCGGGCTGCCTGCTTTCCTGTGGCGAAGACCGCAGCGGCGAACAGCCGTTCCCGCCCACCGTTGAAAGCGCCGGAGTCTCCCTTGTCGGCGACTCGGCTTTGCTCCACGGCGTCGTGACTTCCTCTCCGAACAGTTCGTTGCGCGAGTGTGGTTTCCGCTACGGCAACGACACGCTGCAGGCTTCCGCTCTCGCACCGGAACCTGCCGAGGACTTCATCGCCGTGACCGACTCCCTCGGCGCAGGCACCTACTACGCCGTCGCCTTTGCCCGAAACGGCATGGGCACGTCCTACGGCGACACCATCTATTTCACCAAACCCTGACCGCATCGTCACGCCTTCCCGCGGCAGTGCCCTCGTTCGCGTCTCTCTCGCTTTGCTCCTTCGGGGCAGACGGAAGAACCGAACGAGGGCACTGCCGTTTCGTTTTGCCCTTCTCGCGAATGGTTTTTCTTAATTATTCATAAAAATATTCTTTAGTTTAGTACTTTGTATCGCAAGGTACTGAAGTATTACCTACATTTGCTGCGTGAAACACAGATTTTAAGGAAAACGGGAGGAATTTCCCGACGCGAAGTTTCTCCTTTCCTTTGCCCACCACTTCTTCCGCGAAAGAAACAAACAATGAGAAGACCATGAACATCGAAAACGCCAAATCACAGATGCGAAAGGGAATGCTTGACTACTGCGTTCTCCTTCTGCTGAGCCGCGAGGCGAGCTATGCCAACGACATCATCACCCGTTTGAAACAGGCGGAACTTATCGTCGTTGAAGGTACGCTCTACCCGCTGCTAAACCGCCTGAAAAAGGACGGACTCCTTTGCTACGAGTGGCGGGAGTCCACCCAGGGACCGCCAAGAAAATACTACGCGCTCACCGATTCCGGAACGGAGTTCCTCAACGGAATGGACAGCGCATGGAACGAACTGGCGCGCACCATCAGTCTGCTGAAGAACATGTCGCCTCAGTTTCCGCCGCCACCGCCCGTGCCGTCTGCCGACGCTGATGACGCAGAAGCTGCCGCCGTTCTTTGATTCCTCGAAATCACATTCCATTCTGCATTTCCCACCCCGAAAAATTCCCACACAATGAAAAAGAATATCACCATCAATCTTTTCGGCACGCTCTACGCCATTGACGAAGACGCCTGCCAGTTGCTTGAGACTTATCTCAACAACATGAAAACCTATTTCAGTCGTCGCGAAGGTGGCGACGAGATTGCCGACGACATTGAACATCGTGTCGCTGAGCTTTTCTCCGAACTGCGCGAGAAAGGCGTGGAGGCTGTCACGATTGACCATGTCCGCGAGATAATTTCCCGCATCGGTAACCCTGAGGAGATGGACAACGGAAGCGAAGAAACTCCTGCCGACGCCGCTGCTCCCGAAGGCGAGGGCGCATCAGCCGGTGCCGCCGACACTGCCGCCGCTCCTGCCGAGGAGAACAAGAAAAAGAGAGGTTTCTTCTCCCGCAAGCTCTATCGTGACCCCGATGACAAAATGATTGCCGGCGTCATGTCGGGTCTTTGCCACTACTTCGGAGCTAACGACCCGTTCCCTTGGCGCATTCTTTTGGTCATTCTTGCCATTTTCAGTTTCATGACGGTTTCTGTCGTCTATCTCGCCCTTTGGGCAATCGTTCCGGAAGCCGTGACGCCCGAAGAGAGGCTTCAGCTCCACGGTCAGCCCGTGAATCCCAACACTCTCAACGAGGAAATCATGCGTGCTGCCGACAAGGCGCAACAGTTCGTCAATTCGCCGCGCGTGCAGAACTCGGCGCGCACTTTTCTCGGCACAGTGGGACAGATTCTTCTCTTCTGCATCAAACTCCTCCTGCTCTTGATTCTGATTCCTCTGGCGATTGGAGGCATCATCTTCACCATCTTCCTCATCATCGGCACCTTTGTGGGATGGAATGTTTTGGTTTCCTCCGGCGCCGTAAACGAATTTTTCCAGAATGCTCTTTTGACGAATCCCGCCATTGAACTTTATTTCTGGTTGGCTTGCATTGCGGGTTGGATTGCCATCTGTTTGTTGCTCTTTGGTTTGCTCCGCTCCTTGCTGGTCAAATCTCCGGAGCGCCGCCTTTCCGTGACGTCGCGCGTGACGCTCATCATTGCTTTCGTGGTCAGCCTGGCAACTTCCATCACGTTCTTGGTCATTGCCGGCGGACAGATAGAGCATTTCCGCCAAGAGGGTGTGCAGTCGGAGAATCTGGACATCGCTTCGTTTTTGTCTGCGAGCAGCTCGGGCGAACTCGACAGATGGGGGTTGGAGTTGGTGGAACTCAGAAACGTCTCGGATGATGGTGATGTTTTCCATTGGAAAGAGTCCATTTTCACGGGAGAAGATGTGCCCGTCCTGGAACTGGAGCGCGACATGAGGAGATATGCGATGATTGCGAAGGGACAAAAACAGGTCGATCTTCCCGCCGGGGACTACCACATTGAGGCTATCTACAAGTTGGAGGGAAAGGGCGCCAGCCTCTTTTTCGATAGTGCCGACGGATCGGCTTTAGTGTATTCCATGAGTCCCAGGGGGTACGATGGCAAGGGCAACATGGCGTCGCTCAGTCCCGAAGAGTTGGAGAAAGTTTATGCTTTTCGCAACGAATCGCGCCCGCTGCGTCGCAGTTCGGAAGTTCGTGAGCGTTTGGAAGAATGGGATTTCCAGCGCACTCCCTCTTTCCATCATGCGGGTGGCACATTGACGTTCGGTTTCACCACTCTGCCCGAAGCAACGGGAAATGTGGCAGGTCGCTCCGGCGTGTCGGATTTGGAGTTCTATAGTTTGGAAATCGTCAGCGACGGTCCGGGTGCCGACGCCGGCATGGTCGTGGACACCGTCGTCGTCAGCGATCCTGCGAAGCCCGCGGCAAGTCCCGCCAAAGCAGCAGGAAATGACGCGAAGGTTTCGGGTAATGGAGCGAAGTCAGCTGTGAATACTGCCAAGTCTGCCGTGAAGACGACGAAAGCAACGACAAAGACGACAAAATCGGCTGTAAAGATTACGGTATCAGCACCCCCGTCATCCGCGTCCGGCGATAAAGCCGCATCGTCCGGTGACAAGGCTGCCGCGTCCGGCGCACCCGCAAAAAGCGAATAAGTATTAGATGTTTAAGTCCTTTTGGTGGCTGTGTGACGTGAGTCGTGCAGCCACCATTTCGTTGCCGACCGCTGCCACGTTCAGGGCGGACGCGATGACGGTAATATAGGAGGTGCAGTGTCCCACTGCACACAGCCACCATTTCATTGCCGACCGTATCCACGTGCAAGGCAGACGCGATAACGGAAATATAGGAGGTACAGTGTCCCACTGCACACAGCCACCGTTTTCATTGCCGAGCGTCACCACGTGCAGGGCGGACGCGATGAATCGCGTCCCTACTCGCAATCATCACCTTTCCGATGATGACGAAGCGGGTAAATGATTGTGAAACAAATGTTTTCAAAATGGTTAGCATGTAGGGACGCGATTCATCGCGTCCGCGCCACCCGTGCACCGCAAACGCGCCTTTGTCAGATTTTGTCGCAAAATTGGGGGTGAAAATGGGAAGGCGGAATTAACAAATTTAACTTTCGGGAACACTAATCTTTGGTTCGTTTTCACTATCTACTGAAAAGTTTTTCCTACGTTTTGACTCAAATTTTTGAGTCAAAAGAAAATTGAAATTTTTTAGGAAGAAATTTTTCCGAATCCTTGACTTTTTCGCCTTCAATCCTAAGGGAAAAACACAAAAAAGGGGAGAAGCGAGGCTCCTCCCTAATCTCTACTGCAAATATAAAGCATGAAAACGCGATTTGCAAGTTCTGTTAAAACGAGATTATTTATACATATTTAAAACTTCATAACAATGTACCTCCGCTCTGCTCAAAAATTGCACAGGGTGTAGAGGTAGAGCACCACGGCGGGAATGGCGAGCAGCGAGGAGTCAAAGCGGTCGAGCATGCCTCCGTGACCGGGGAGCACGGTGCCGCTGTCCTTGATGCCAAGCTGGCGTTTCAGCAGGCTTTCCACCAAGTCGCCCCACGTGCCGAAAAGACAAACAACCACGCCCATGCCCAACCATTGCCACAGACTGAGGAGTTCGGGGAAGAAACTGCCATATACTCCCGCCACAAGCAAACAAATGATGCCGCCTCCGATGCTTCCGACCCACGATTTCTTGGGGGAAACACGCTCGAAAAGCTTTGCGGGAAAACGTTTGTGGAGCGCGGAGCCGCAGAGGTAAGCCCCCGTGTCGTTTGCCCAAAGGAGGATGAAAACAGCGAGAGGGAACTGCCAACGGAATTGCGTGGCGTTGGCAAGGGCGTCATATTGAAACGCCAAAACGTTGAGGAGGGAGAAGTTCAGCGCCACATAAATCTGAGAGGCAAAGGCATACGCCCAGTTTTTCAGCGGGTCGGGCTTCTGAAGGTAGAGCTCGCTGATGAGAAGGTAGAGCAGGGAAAGAAGATAGGGAATGAACGCCTGCGAGGGGACAAGGTCGGAGCAGTAGCCGGCAAAGCTGAAGAAAAGATATACCGCAGCGACGGTGTTGATGAAACGATTCACCGACGCGCCGGCAAAAAGATTGACCACGGTTCCAAACTCCCAAATGGTCAGTGCCGTCACCGCTGCAAACAGCAGCACGAAACTGAAAGGGGAACTGACGGTGGCGCCGAAGAGTACGGCGACAAAAAGCAAACCCGTGAGGGTGCGTGTCAAAAGGTTTTTCATGATGGATTGTTTTCTTCGGCTTTGACGCCGCTTTCAGCATTGGCGTTGGC
>JBJEAG010000109.1:10228-13930 GCA_051868855.1 Alloprevotella sp.
GCAGCGTTCGCCTCGTTGTCGGTTTCGGCGTTAGCGTTGGCTGCAGCGTTCGCCTCGAGTTGGCGGGTGCGTTGGTCTGCGAGTTTGAGAGCTTCCTCTTCCATGAGGATGTCGGTGCGGCTCTTCCAAGGTCGCGGTCCGAAGATTCGTTCCACGTCTTCGGTGAAGATGACTTCGCGTTCCATGAGCAACTTCGCGAGTTCGTTGTGTTGCTCTTTGTGGTCGCGGAGCAGTTGTTTCGCGCGCTCAAACTCCGTGGCAATCATCGCGGAGACCTCTTTGTCAATCTTCTCTGCCGTTGCCTCGGAATAGGGTTTCGTGAAACCGTAGTCCTGTTGAGGATTGTAGTAGCTGACGTTATAGAGCGAATCGCTCATGCCGTAGTAAACGACCATGGAGTAGATACCCTTTGTCACTCTCTGGAGGTCGTCGAGCGCGCCCGAGGAGATGTGGCCGATGAAGAGCTCTTCCGCGGCGCGTCCGCCCAAGATGGAGCAGAATTGGTCGAGCATCTGTTCGCGTGTCGTGTTGGAACGTTCTTCGGGCATGTACCACGCGGCGCCGAGGCTTTGACCTCGCGGCACGATGGTTACCTTCACGAGCGGATTTGCATACTGCAAGAGCCACGAAACGGCTGCATGTCCCGCCTCGTGTATGGCAATCGTGCGTTTTTCATCCTCGGTCATGATTTTGCTCGTGCGTTCGAGACCGCCGATGATTCGATCCACGGCGTCCATGAAGTCTTGTTTTCCGACTTCATTCCGATTGTGGCGCGCTGCCATGAGGGCGGCTTCGTTGCAGACGTTAGCAATGTCGGCGCCGGAGAAGCCCGGTGTCTGGCGAGCGAGCATTTCGAGGTCGAGGTTTTTATCTACTTTCAACGGTGCGCAATGAACCTTGAAAATGGCAACACGTTCGGAGAGCTCGGGCAAATCCACGTGAATCTGACGGTCAAAGCGGCCGGCACGAAGCAGCGCGGGGTCCAAAATATCTACGCGGTTGGTCGCCGCAAGGACAATGACGCCGGAGTTTGTGCCGAAGCCGTCCATCTCGGTCAGGAGTTGGTTGAGCGTGTTTTCGCGTTCGTCGTTGCTTCCCATCTGAATGTTTTTGCCGCGGGCGCGTCCGATGGCATCAATCTCATCGATGAAGATGATGCAAGGCGACTTGTCCTTGGCTTGTTGGAAGAGGTCGCGCACGCGGCTTGCTCCCACGCCGACGAACATTTCGACAAAGTCGGAGCCCGCCATGGAAAAGAACGGCACGTCGGCTTCGCCTGCCACCGCCTTTGCCAACAGGGTTTTTCCTGTGCCCGGAGGGCCAACGAGAAGCGCCCCTTTTGGAATCTTTCCGCCGAGGTCCGTGTATTTTTTCGGGGCTTTGAGGAAATCGACAATTTCTCGAATCTCCTGTTTCGCTCCTTCCTGTCCCGCCACGTCCTTGAACGTGATGTGAGTCGAGTTGGTGCCGTTCTTGTCGTAGAGTTTGGCTTTGCTTTTTCCGACGGAGAAAATGCCGCCGCTGCCTCCGCCACCCGCCATGCGGCGCATGATGAAGACCCAAAGCCCGACGAGCAGCAGGATGGGAATGATGGAAGTGATGAGGCTTGTCAGAAAATGGTTGCTCTCCTCATATTTCACACTTCCTCCCTGAAAATTCTCTTCGAGAAAGGAGTTAACGGTGTCAATGTTGGGATAACGCGCCGAGACCGTGGGTTTTGTGCCCGTTTGTTCGGTGCCGCTTTTGAAGATTTCCCTGATGTGTTCAGGTTTCACCACCATCTTCGCGACTCCGTCGGTCTTGTTGACAACGACCTCCGAGCCAACGCCCTGTTTCACGTAGGTGCGGAAGGCGGTGTAGCTGATTTCCTTGTCGATGCCGCCTGCGCTTTCGCTGTTGTCTTGGAAAAGCATATAGACCAAGCCGGCAATGAGCGCCAGATAAAGCCACGAGAGGTTGAAGCCCGAGGGTTTCCCGGGTTTCTTGGGAGTGGGATTTTTCTTGTAAGGATTGTTCACGTCTGAAGTTCTGTTAGGGTTGTTCAGTCAATGTCGGGATATTGCGTGAGTTCCGCATCGTCCCAGAGTTTCTCAAGCTCGTAGTAGCCACGTGCCTCTTCGAGAAAAATGTGCACCATGACGGTGCCATAGTCCATGGCGACCCAGAGTCCGTTCTGGCGTCCGGCGATGGCGGAAGGCTTTTGCTGCACCATTTTTCGGGTGAACTCCTCGACGGAGTCGCAGACGGCAGAAACTTGCTGGGGAGAGCCGCAGGTGCAAATGACGAAACATGAGCACGGTGCAGTGACAATGTGGTGCATGTCCACCGTGGTGATTTGTTTTCCTTTCTTTTCCTGTATTCCTTGGATAATTGCTTCTATCAAAGTGTTTGTTTGTTCCATAAGATGTTGAGTGTGCTGAAAATTTATTGGATTGTTCTTGAAATTTGTGGGAATCTTCTTAAAGATTGTGGGAATTCTCTGAATGCTTGGGGGAACGCGCTGAATGTTCAGAGGAATCTGCTGATTATTTGTGAAACGCGCGTTCCCCCTAAGATTGTGCAAAGTTAAAATCTTTTCTTCAGTGGGTCGTTTTTTCTATACTGAAATAAATATAACATGCGCCTTGAGGATAAAAAAAGAGGGGAAACATTTTGTCAGTTGTTCGTAAAGCCCTACTTTTGCACCCGTGTTTTGGAGTTTTATGCTCCGACCTCCCGACATTGGGGTATGGTGTAATGGTAACACTGCAGATTCTGGTCCTGCCTTTCCTGGTTCGAGTCCGGGTACCCCAACTTTCGGAGCCGCAAAGCGGAATGCCGAGGACGGCGTCTGCTGTGCGTGCGAAGTTTGGGGTATGGTGTAATGGTAACACTGCAGATTCTGGTCCTGCCTTTCCTGGTTCGAGTCCGGGTACCCCAACAAAAACACAAAGAATGACTGCGTTGAGATTCACGTCTTGACGCAGTTTTTCTTTTTGTCGCTGCCTCAGCGGGGCGGACTCGGCACGCGGAAAAACGGAAATCCCGCATCGCCGTTCGGAAGTTCGGAAAATCCGACTCCGGCGGTGATGCGGGATGTTTGCGTGTCAGACCCGAAGGTCCGGTTCAAATCAGAAGGTCACGCAGCCAAGGTTGCGGTCCACGAGGATGCCGTCGAGGGCTTTGAGATTGAACTTCCAAGCGCCCTTGGTGCGGAACTTGATGACGAAGAGGTCAGAGTCGCCTTCCTCAAGCAGGAAGTTGTTGCCACGATTGACGAAGGTGGGATAGAGAGCCTTCTGACCGTTGGTGTGCAAGCGGTCGTAGGTCAGGTTCACCATTTCTTTCATGTTCAGCAGTTCCGTGCCAACATATTCCAACTCGGAAACATTGTAGGGCAGAGCAAAGCTGAGGCCGTTGACATAGTGAAGCGCCTTTCCGCTGACGGTGATGCGCACTTCCTCGCCGGCAGCATATTGCTTCTTGTCGGCTGAGAGGACGAGGCTACCGCTGACTTTGTCGTTCGAGTTGCGAACACCGCCGTCGAGTTCGGTTGTCACGCAGGAAATGTCGTAGGCATCGAGCAAACCGTTGGCATTAATGTCGCCCACACTGACATAATCGAAGTCACCGTCGCCGCGACGCAGACCGGTGTAGTTCATGTAGGAGGTGAGGTCGTTTTCATCGATGCGACCGTCCTTGTTGATGTCGCCTTGGATGAAG
>JBJEAG010000110.1:0-13927 GCA_051868855.1 Alloprevotella sp.
CCAAGCCCGAATCCGATAGCAACGCAGCAGATTGGCTATTATGACACACCGCCCTAACAGCTCGCCCTCCTTCGTCGGGCTCATCGGGCTTTCAGCCCTCGCCATCCGGACGATAACAAGCGCCAAGCTTTTACCGGACAGCAATAATTCGGAATATGAGCGCCAAGCTTTTACCGGACAGCAATAATTCGGAATATGAGCGCCAAGCTTTTACCGGACAGTTTGTTTTTCCCAACTGAATCTGGGTTCTGCAGGTATTCAAAAAATCCCGTGACGCGATTGCCACGGGATTGGATTGAGAGGTGAGAGCAAGGGATGGTTCTCACCCTTTAGGGAAAGAGAAGTTTAGAATTTGAACTTCTTGAAACCTTTGAACTTGGAGAAAGTTTTGAACGCGGGAGCCTTCTGAACGAGGTTGTTGTTGCTGATGAAGCGAGCAGCGTTCTTGAAGTGAGTCTTCTTGCCGTTCTTCACAGCGGGAGCTTTGGCAGGAGCGGAAGAATCGGAAGAGAGATAAGCATAGTCATAGTATTCTACGCAGCTCCAAGAAGTGCCATTGTCAATCACTTCGTAAGCACCCAAGAAGGTGGAGTAGTCAGCAGAAATAAAGATGTAGATGTCGTCGTCTTCAATGTAGTCGGCATAAGTGTAACGGCTCTGGAGCACGTTAAGCACGTTTTCGAAACCGCCGATATTGTTGCTCTTCATTTCGATGTAGCTTCCGAAGAGAGCGTTGCTATCAAACATGTACATCTCGTAGTTGATGGGAGAAACGCCATAATAGCCGGCATAAGTGATGTTGGGATCATCTTCATCTGCTTCGGTTCCGTCGAAAAGATTGTCATCCTTGGCAGCCTGAAGCTGTGCGAGGGTGGCACCCCAATTGAGGTAAGGATCGGTGAAAGAAGTTTCGCCTTCTTCGCCGCCGCCTTCTTCACCGCCGCCTTCTTCACCGCCGGGAGGGGAAACTACAGGATCATCGTCGCCGCAGGCAGCCACTGCAAAACCTGCGAAAAGCATCATCACAAAGAATGAAAGTTTAGCAAGATACTTCATGTGATAAAGTTGTTTTAGGTTATTAATAAAGTGAATTAAATTCGAGCATTGAGGCGGCAAATGTAATAAGATTTGTTTAAACTTCCACCTTTTATATCCAAAAATGTATATTCTGCTTTACATTTTTTCATTTTGTGAGGGCTTTGCAGACTCTGTCTTGGAACTTTCTGCCGGTGGAAGTGTGGCGAATGCCTTGGTTCATGACGACAAAGGCGAGGAGGTTTCCGGCGGGAGTGAGGGCATAGCCGGCAAGGGTGCTGACTCCTTCGACGGTGCCGGTTTTGGCAAACACCTTTCCCTCGGCAGTGCTGCCGCGCATGCGTTTGCGAAGCGTTCCATCGACGCCCGCCACGGGGAGCGAGGGTTTCAGGTGGTTGAAGAGCGCGGGGTGGCGGTGGGCGTGGCGCAGGAGGGAGCCGAGGAGTTCGGGCGTGACGTAGTTGTAGAGCGAAAGCCCGCTGCCGTCGGCGAACTGAAAGTGTTCGGGGTCGAGGTCAAGGCTTTTGACCAAACGATTGATGAGACGCACGGCGTGTTTGCGGGAAGCATCCTGTCCGCCCTGCCGATGGGCGAGCTGATAGAAAAGCGCCTCCGCCATGGAGTTGTCGCTCTTTTTCATCATCGGCTCCAAAACCTGGTCGATGGTGTGGGTGCGCTCGCACAGTGTTTCGGCGTCGGAGGGCACTCTTCGCTCCGTGAAACTTCCCTCCCAGCGAATGTCGGCTTTGGCAAAGGCTTGGCGAAGGTGAGACTGAAACGTGTCGCGGTTGCGGAAGAGGAGCGGCGTGAGTGGCACGGCTTCGTCGTCCCAACACCAACCCCATCCCAGCCGGTCTTTGTCTTTGAAGGAGAGGTCGAGGAAGATGTCGTTTTGAACAACGCGCACGCCGCGACTGCGGAGTGAGTCGCAAAAAGCATTCAAATCCGAATCGTCGAGGAGTGGGTCATAGCCGCCACGAACGCAAAGGTTGCCCGTGAAGAGTGAATCGGAGGTCTCGCCGGTGGCGAGGAAGGCGGTGCGGAACAAATAGCCGCCGCCCAGTTCTTCCAGTGCGGTGATGGCGGTGACGAGTTTCTCGCAACTGGCGGGGCGCATGCACTGACGCTCGTTGCGGGCGAAGACGAGGGAGTCGGCGGTGAGGTCATAGACATAAAGACCGACCTGCGTGCGCTGAAAGATTTCGTTGTCGAGGAGTTTCTCCAGCCTCTCGGGCAGGGAGAGTTCCTGCATCTCGAGCGTGTCTTCCTCTTCGGGACACGTCAGCGAGTCGGCGGACAACCTCAGCGAGTCGGCAGGAACGACCGAGTCGGGCTGCGCCTTCAAAGCGAGAGCAAGCGTGTCGGGCAGTTCGGGAAACGCGGAGCGCGACGCGGAGAATGCCGGAAGAAACATCGCGCACGCCGGAAGGAGCACACCATATATATATATAGGTATAAAGAATCGAGAAACCTGCTTAAATGAACATTTTGCCATAATTCAAAATTATATTGTCGCAAAGTTAGTCAAAAATTGGATAAATTTGCCCGCTGCAAGACAGAAGGTCTCACATCCCGCCTTCTCAGCGGGCGAAGGCAAAGCCGCGTTGCCCGTCAACCAACACCTTATAATCTATCACATGAATTGGTTCACAGAAACTCTTCTTGCCCCTTCGGCAGTGCAAGGAGTCATCATCATATCGCTCATCTGCGCCTTCGGGCTTGCTTTGGGTAAGTTCAAAGTGCGCGGCGTCAGTTTGGGCGTCACCTACGTTTTCTTCATGGGCATTCTCGCCGGCGCACTGGGGATTCAAGTGCAGCCGGAGATGCTGAGCTATGCCGAAAGTTTTGGTTTGATTCTTTTTGTCTATACGCTGGGGCTTCAAGTCGGTCCCGGCTTCATGAGTGCGTTCCGCCAGGGCGGCGCACAGCTCAACCTGTTGGCAGTGGGCGTGGTCGTGGTCGGCACGTTGCTGGCGCTTGCCGTCGGTTGGGCGGGCTATCTTCCCTTGCAAGACATGCTGGGCGTGCTTTGCGGCGCCACGACCAACACTCCCGCGCTCGGTGCTGCCCAACAAACGCTCAAGCAGTTGGGACAACCCGCCTCGGGAGCCGCCCTCAGCTGCGCCGTGACCTATCCTTTGGGCATGCTGGGCGTCATCATCGCCCTCCTGCTCGTGAAGGGCTGGCTCTCGCGTCACGAGAAATCGAACGAAGAAGAAAACGCCGACGAGGCTTTCATTGCTTCCTTTGAGGTTTGCAATCCTGCCGTTTTCGGCCACACGCTCGGAGAGCTCAGCGGAATGAACGAACAGAGCTTCGTCGTCTCGCGACTCTGGCGAAACGGCAAGGTCATGCTGCCCAACTCTCAAACCGTGCTCGAAAACGGCGACCGAATCCTGGTCATCACCCAAGAGAAACAACTCCAACAGCTGACGCTCTACTTCGGCCGCCGCGACACCACGAACTGGAACCGAAAAGACGTCGATTGGAACTCACTCGATGCGAAACTCATTTCCCAACGCATTCTCATCACCCGTCCCGAAATCAACGGCAAGAAACTCGGAAGCCTGCAACTGCGTGCCCGCTACGGCGTGAACGTCAGCCGCGTGCAACGCAGCGGCATTCAACTCGTCGCCACGCCCGGACTCTTGCTCCGCATGGGCGACCGAGTCACCGTCGTCGGCGAAGCGCAAAGTCTGAAGCGTGTGGCGGAAGAATTGGGCAATGTCGTGAAACGTCTCGAAGAACCCAACATGGTCACGATTTTCATCGGCATCGTCTTGGGTTTGCTTTTGGGAAGCATTCCTCTCTTCATTCCGGGCATGACTTATCCCGTGAAACTCGGCCTCGCCGGCGGTCCGATTGTGATGGGTCTCCTCATCGGCGCCTACGGTCCCCGACTCCACATGGTTGCCTACACGACGACGAGTGCGAATCTCATGCTCCGCTCGCTGGGTCTTTCGACCTATCTGGCTTGTTTGGGATTGGACGCCGGGCGCGACTTTTTGGCGACGGTCATGCAGCCTGCCGCGCTGGGTTGGATTGGCTTCGGGCTGATTTTCACTTTGATTCCCGTGATTTTGCTCAGTGTGGTCAGCGTCGTCGCCTACAAAAAAAGTTTTGCCACGACAGCCGGCATGCTCTGCGGCGCGATGGCGAACCCGATTGCTTTGGGTTACGTGAACGACGCGCTCCCCGGCGACAAGGCGTCCGTAGCCTACGCCACCGTCTATCCCCTCTGCATGTTCCTCCGCGTCATCATCGCCCAACTCATCGTCATGTTCTGGCTCAGTTGAGAAGGAGAAGACGATTTTTGGAGGGAATACGTTTCCGCACATCTTACTGACTCAACCTAATAACTCCAACCAACTAAACTATAAATCATGAAAAAGGTTCGCTTCACGGGCAGTGAGACACTGCGCCTCCTAAAAACTAAACTATCTCTCATGAAACCCGTTTTCCTCACCCTCTCGCTGCTGCTCCTCTTCAGCCTGACGCTCACGGGCTGCGGCGACAACACCGACGCAACCCTCCCGCCCGGCGACGACCCTTCGGGAGAAGTGACTGCGGAATTGGACAGCGCAGAGGTTTGGTGCAGCCGCGACGGCATGCGCATCTACGGCAAACTCTACCGTCCCAAAGGCAGTGCCGACGCCCTTCCCACCGTCATCCTCGCACATAGCCATTCGCTCACTCACCTCGCCATGCGGCGCTACGCTCGTCAGATTGCGGAAGACGGCTTTGCCACCTACTGCTTCGACTTCTGCGGCGGCAGCGACGAGTCCAAAAGCGACGGCTCCACTGACGACATGACGCTCTTCACGGAGACGGCGGACCTCGAGGCGGTGCTCCAACAAATTGCTGCGCGCCCCGACGTCGATGCCTCGCGCGTCTTCCTTCTCGGCTCCAGTCTCGGAGGCGTGGCAGCCGCTCTCACAGCCGAGAGTTGCGCCGAGCAAGTGGCGGGACTCATTCTCTTCTATCCCGCCTTCAACATCTCCGAACTCGTCAACCACTTCTCCGGACTCATTCCGGGAATGGAGGATTTCTTCCAAACAAAGTTCATCACGACGCTCAAAGACTACGACCCCTACGCCCACATCGGCACTTACTCGCACGATGTCCTCATTCTCCAAGGCTCGGCAGACATTCTCGTGCCCGTCAGTTCCTCAGAAAAAGCGGCGGCGCTCTATCCCCACGCCACGCTTCAGGTCATCGAAGGCGCCAACCACGGCTTCAATTCCGACAACCTTGGGAGTTTCGGCAATTTCCCGGGCATGTCGCAGGAGAACTATGACCCCATCGTCATGCCCTTCGTCTTTGACTTCCTCCGGTCTCACCGTTGAGCGAGTCAGTGGTGGCAGACGAACACGCCCGGCGGAAGGATTGGCAGATTTTTCCGGAATATGCAGTTTTAACACTTCTTGCTTTCGGGCGATTTTTGTTGTATCTTTGTGTAGAGATAAGGGAGGAGTCGCGCTCCTCCCCTTTTTTGTGGTTTTCCCTTAGGTTTTTGGGTGAAAAAGTCGGAAGTTGGGAAAAATTTGAGTTTAGAAAATTCCAATTTTCTTTTGGTTCAAACATTTGAGTCAAAACGTAGGAAAAACTTTTCAGTAGAAAGTTCGGATTTGTCGCGGAGACCGTGTTTCGAGAAGTTAAAGTTGTTAATTCTGCATTTTGAAAATATGCAACGGAATTGCATATAACGGTGGCTTTATGCAGGATTGAGGGGATTTTATGCAGAGTGAAGGAGATTTTATGCAGAGCGGCAGCGGTTCGTGTTAGCAATGCAAAATAATAGGAGGTGACGTGTCTCACGTCACCCGGTCACCTCTGGGCATCAGTCGGTTATTTGCTGCAATTGGTGGCGCGGACGCGATGAATCGCGTCCCTACATGCTAACCGCCCTCAAAACATTTGTTTTCCAGTCATTTACCCGCGTTGTTATTATCGAAAAAGTGATGGTTGCGGGTAGGGACGCGATTCATCGCGTCCGCCCTGCACGTGGCTACCGACGGCAATGAAATGGTGGCTGTGTGCAGTGGGACACTGCACCTCCTATATTACTCTCACCGCGAATCTTGCTCACCATCTCGCTAAATCAAGGATGAATTTGCGCAGGAAAAAGAGTCGTGCCTGTAGCACCTTGTCATTGGCAGCCTCAGCCCTTGAGGATGCGTTTGATTTCGTTCAGTTTGTTGAGCGCTTCGAGGGGAGTGAGGTTGTTCACGTCAAGGTTGATGATTTCGTCGCGTATCTGCTCGAGAATTGGGTCGTCCAATTTGAAGAAACTGAGTTGAACGCCTTCCTCCTCCTTCTTGACAATGTCCGCTTTCTTGACGGCGCTGCCGGCGGAAGCCCCCGCCTCCTCAAGTTTGTGGAGGATGTCCTCCGCACGCTTCACGATGGAGGGCGGCATGCCCGCCAAACGGGCGACATGGATGCCGAACGAGTGCTCGCAACCGCCCGGCGTCAGTTTGCGAAGGAAGACGACGCGGTTATCAACCTCCTTCACCGAGACGTTCACGTTGCGGATGCGGGGGAAGAGTCGCTCCATCTCGTTCAACTCATGGTAGTGTGTGGCGAAGAGTGTGCGAGCCCGTGCCGACGGATTCTCGTGAAGATGTTCCACGATTGCCCAAGCGATGGAAATGCCGTCGTAGGTGGAAGTGCCTCTTCCCAATTCGTCGAAAAGCACAAGGGAGCGCGGCGTCACGTTGTTCATGATGCTGGCGGCTTCGTTCATTTCCACCATGAAAGTGCTTTCTCCGGCGGAAATGTTGTCGGTGGCGCCGACGCGCGTGAAAATCTTATCGACAATTCCAATACGGGCGGAAGCCGCGGGAACAAAAGACCCCATTTGCGCCATGAGCGTGATGAGCGCGGTTTGGCGCAGCAGCGCACTCTTACCCGCCATGTTGGGACCGGTGACAATCATTATCTGCTCCGATTCAGAGTCGAGTTTCAAACTGTTGCTGACATATTCCTCCCCGGGCGGCATGAGGGTCTCGATGACGGGGTGACGGCCTTCGCGGATGTCAATGACGGTGCTCTCGTCCACCACGGGGCGCACATAGTTCCTTTCGCGAGCAATCTGTGCCAGAGAATAGAGGCAGTCGAGACGGCTGACGGAGACGGCGTCGCGCTGCAGTTTTTCGACCTCCCGCGCCACTTCCTTGACGAGGTTGTTGAAAAGAATCTGCTCGAGGGAGATGATTTTGTCCTCCGCGCCGAGGATTTTGGACTCATATTCCTTCAACTCCTCGGTGATGTAGCGTTCCGCCTGGGCAAGCGTCTGTTTGCGCACCCATTCCTGCGGCACCTTGTCTTTGTAGGTGTTACGTACTTCGATGTAGTAGCCGAAAACATTGTTGAATCCAATCTTCAGGCTCGGGATTCCGGTGTTTTCGCTTTCGCGCTGTTGGATTTGGAGGAGATAGTCTCTGCCGGAGGTGGAAATGTTTCTCAAATCGTCCAACTCGTCGCTGACTCCGGCTGCGATGACGCCTCCCTTGGTCAGGAGGACGGGCGGTTCGGGCGTCAGCGTTCGGGCGATGAGTTCGCGGATGGGGGAGAGATTGTCCAGATGACTGCCGATGAGACGGACGGACTCGTTCTCGGCGTGGTCGCAGGCATACTTCAGCGTGGCGGTGCTTTCGAGTGCGTAGCGCAGTTGTTGCAGTTCGCGAGGATTCACCTTACCGGTGGCGACGCGGGAGACTATGCGTTCCATGTCGCCAATCTTGGGAAGTTCCATCTCGCAAAGCTCGCGGAAGTCGGGGTGGCGAAAAAAATGCTCCACGCCCTCCAATCGCGCTTCGATGTCGCTAACATTGCGAAGCGGGAAGGTGACCCAGCGGTGCATCATGCGCCCTCCCATCGGCGTGAAAGTGCGGTCGATGACTTGAAAGAGAGAGGTGCCCTCTTCTCCCAGCGGGGAGACGAGTTCGAGATTGCGCGTGGTGAAGCGGTCAAGTCGGATGAATTTGTCCTGGTCGATGCGACGCAGCGAGGTGATGTGGCTGATTTGCGTGTGCTGCGTCATTTCCAGATAGCAGAGAATGGCACCCGCTGCCACCGTTCCTTCCTTCAGGTGGTTCACGCCGAAGCCCTTGAGGTTGCTGACTTTGAAATGTTTCTTGAGTCGCTCCTGTGCGGTCTGCAGCGTGAACGCCCAGTCTTCGGGTTCAAAGATGTAGAACTTGTTTCCAAAGAGTCCCTCGAAGCGTCCGCGCATGCCGTGTTGCACAAGCACCTCCTTGGGAGCATAGCCAACCAGCAGTTTGTCAATGTGGGCTGCCGTGCCTTCGCCCACGAGGAACTCGCCCGTGGAGATGTCGAGCAACGAGATGCCGACGGAACCGGCGCCGAAGTGGACGGCACAAAGGAAATTGTTCTCTTTGGCTTGCAAAACATTGTCGCCCATGGCAACGCCGGGAGTGACGAGCTCGGTGATGCCGCGCTTGACCAATTTCTTGGCAAGTTTCGGATCCTCAAGCTGGTCGCAAATGGCGACGCGGTGCCCGGCGCGGATGAGGCGCGGGAGATAGGTGTCGAGGGCGTGGTAGGGGAAGCCTGCCATCTCCGTGTTTTGGGACGAGCCCTTTTGGTTTCGGCGCGTCAGCGTGATGCCCAGCACCTGCGAGGCGGTGACGGCGTCGGAGGAATAGGTTTCATAGAAGTCGCCGCAGCGAAAAAGCAGAATGGCGTCGGGGTTCTTCGCCTTGAGGTCGAAGAACTGCTTCATCATCGGAGTGAGTTCGGGAGTGGCAGACAAGGAGTGAAGATTTTGGAAAACGGAATGCAAAGGCGCATTCCCTGAAGAAAACAATATCTAAAAAGTACCCCCGATGAGAATCGAACTCATATCACTGCTTTAGGAGAGCGGTGTTCTATCCGTTGAACTACGAGGGCAGAGCGTTTTTCCCAAAAGGCGGGAACGCCCGCCGAAAAGACGTGAAACGCTTAACGGCAGACAAAAGTACGAATTTTTCCGTATATAAATAGAGGAGAGAAACAGAGAAAGGTGCAACGCCGCCTCTGCCGCACGCGACGGCGAAGCGCGAAAAATGGTTTGAAGGTCGAAAAAATGGACTTTCAACGCTCGAAAACGCCCTCTCGGAGTGCATATAACAAAAAGAACACTGCATATTTTTTGTGAGGTTGCAAGAATAGGTTATTTTTGTCGCTCGGTTAAAAAATTAACGGAAACGAGGCGAAATCGCCCGAAACGAGGAGCAATCTCTCGAAACGAGGAGCAATCGCCCGAACCGAAAAGTTTTTTGCCAAAGCACAAACCGCATCTCCTCCGGAGTCACCGGAAAGAGAACATAAACCACAGACTGTACCCCCTATTTGCATGATTATTCCCGAAATAACAGCGGCTGACGCCGCGGAGATGATTCAAAACGGCGACTTGCTGGCAGTGGGAGGTTTCGGACCTGCCGGCTCTCCCAAAGTCATCACTCCCGCACTGGCGAAAAAAGCACGCAGAGAACACGACGCCGGACGAGATTTCAAAGTCAGCGTCGTCACCGGAGCCAGCATCGGCGCCAGTTGCGACGGTGAACTCGCAGCCGCAAAAGCCATCGACCGAAGGCTGCCCTTCAGCGTGAACAAAGAACTCCGCACAGCCTACAACCGAGGAGAGGTGCACTACATGGACCTGAACCTCAGCGACAACGCTTCCCACCTGCGACAAGGACTGACGGGAGAAATCACCTGGGGAATCATCGAAGCCTGCGACATCCAAGAGGTGCACGGAAAACTCCGAATCTATCTCACCGCAGGCATTGGCATCGCGCCCACCATCTGCCGACTGGCTAAGAACGGAGTCTTCATCGAACTCAACTCCTGGCACTCCACGCGAATCATCGGCATGCACGACATCTATGAAATCGAAGACCCGTGGTTCAGAGCGCCGGTGCGCATCACGCAACCCATCGAAATCATCGGCATGCCCTACATCGAGGTGCTGCCGGAGCACGTCAAAGGAGTCGTACACACTCATCTGCCGGACGAAGCCCGAATCATGAACGACGCCACGCCGGTGACGGAAGCCATCGGGCGACACGTGGCGGACTTCCTGCTTTGGAACATGAAGAAGGGATATATCTTCCGAAACAAACTCATCCTCCAAAGCGGCGTCGGAAGCGGCGCAAACGCTGTGATGGGAGCGCTGGGAAGTTCGCCGGAAGTCCCGAACTTTTCCATCTACACGGAAGTGCTGCAAGAAGAACCTATGAGACTCATCCAAGAGGGAAGGGTCATGGCGGCTTCCACGGGAGCACTGACGCTCAGCCCGGAACACCTGCAGGAACTCTATCAGAACATCAACGCCTATCGCGGACGCCTGCTGATTCGTCCCTCGGAAATCTCCAACTGTCCGGAAATCATCGCCCGCCTCGGCATCTGCTCGCTCAACACTGCCATCGAAGTGGATATCTACGGTCACGTGAACAGCACGAAAGTGAGCGGCACGCGAATGATGAACGGCGTGGGCGGCTCGTGTGACTTCACCTGCAACTCGATGCTGGCGACCTTCACCTGCGGCTCGACAGCGAAGGACGGAAAGATTAGTTCCATCGTCCCCTTCTGCTCTCACGTGGACCACACGGAGCACTACGTGGATGCCATCGTGACGGAATACGGCGTGGCAGACCTCCGCAACAAATCTGCCATGGAGAAAGCGGAAGCGCTCATCGCCATCGCTCACCCGGACTATCGCCCCCTGCTCCGCGAATATCTCGAAATCGCCGGGCGTAACGGCGGACACACTCACCACATCCTCCCCGCCGCCTTCGCCATGCACGACACGTTCCGGCGAAAAGGCGACATGAGACTCACCGACTGGAGCGAATACATCCTGAACTGAAAGAAACAATAAAACAATAAATTCTTCAAAACAAAGTCATTGACATGACCACACTGACCATCTGCATCGTAGCAGCATTTATCTTGGGCTATTTCTTCATAGCCATTGAGAGTGTGACGAAAATCAACAAAGCAGCCATTGCCCTGCTGATGTTCGTCGGGTGTTGGACCCTTTTCATGATTGACCCCGCACAGTATCTGCCCGACGCCGTGGGCGACAAGATTGCCCTGGTCGTGAGCGGAGCCATCGAACATCACCTCGGAAGCACCGCCACCACGCTCTTCTTCCTCATGGGTGCCATGACCATCGTGGAACTCGTCGATCAAAACGGAGGTTTTAACTTCGTGAGAAACATGCTCGAAACCAAAAGCAAACGAAAACTGCTCTGGCGAATCGCATGGCTCACCTTCATCCTCTCCGCCATCCTCGACAACCTCACCACGAGCATCGTGATGATTATGATTCTCCGCAAACTCATCACGAAACGCCGCGACCGTCTCATCTATGCCTCCCTCGTCATCATCGCTGCCAACAGCGGCGGAGCCTTCTCGCCCATCGGCGACGTGACGACCATCATGCTCTGGAACAAAGGACTCATCACCGCACCCGGCGTCATCAAAGAAATCATCGTGCCATCCATCATCTCCATGGTGATTCCCGCCCTCCTGCTGCAAACGAAACTGAAGGGCAACATCAAATACAGCAAAAACAAAAACGTTTGCGAAGTCTCCGAAGCGGATCACCTGAACGACGTGCAACGCAAACTCATCTTCTTCCTCGGCGTCGGCGGTCTCATCTTCGTCCCCATCTTCAAAAGCATCACGCACCTGCCTCCCTTCATCGGCATCCTGCTCGTGCTGGGCGTGCTCTGGACGGTGACGGAGGTGTTCTATCGTCACCTCTCCGAAAACAGCGAAAAGGGATGTATGCAGAAGCGCGTGACCAACATGCTCTCCCGCATCGACATGAGCACGATTCTCTTCTTCCTCGGCATTCTCATGGCAGTCGCCGCGTTGGAAGAAATCGGTGTCTTGAACCTGCTCGGCAGCGGACTGAACGTTTGGTTTGACGGCAACCACTTCGCCGTCACCGGCATCATCGGCGTGCTCTCCAGCATCGTGGACAACGTGCCTCTCGTGGCAGGCTGCATGGGAATGTATCCCGTGGCTGAGGCTGGCGACTTCGCCCAGGACGGCATCTTCTGGCAACTGCTCGCCTACTGCGCCGGCGTGGGCGGCTCCATGCTCATCATCGGTTCCGCCGCAGGCGTCGTCGTGATGGGATTGGAGAAAATCACGTTCGGATGGTACATGAAACACATCTCCTGGCTTGTCCTTGCGGGCTATCTCGCCGGTATGGCAGCCTACTATCTGCAACGCGTCGTGCTCGGCATCTGAATTCACTGAACCCTATAAAGGGGTGTTCTGCAAATCACGTGGAACACCCTTTTTCTATTCCTTATTATATATATATGCTCATGATTGAGGTTATTCGTCTGTTGAACGAGATGTCGCCCTACCTGCTCTTGGGTTTCTTTCTGGCAGGGCTGATGCACGCCTTCATCCCGGCGGGCTGCTACACGCGGCATCTCTCCCGTCCCAACTTTGCTTCGGTCTGGAAAGCCGCGCTGTTCGGCATTCCGCTCCCGCTCTGCTCCTGCGGGGTGATTCCGACGGCGATGTCGCTCCACAAAGAGGGGGCGTCGAAAGGAGCGGTGACGGCGTTCCTGATTGCCACGCCGCAGACGGGCGTCGATTCCATCATCGCCACCTTCAGTCTGATGGGACTCCCCTTTGCCATCGTCAGACCCGTGGCAGCGCTGCTGACCTCCATCATGGGAGGCTTCTGGGTGAACGTCGGCGAACGAAAAACGGAGAATGCGGCAAACCACGTGCAAGAAACGCACACCGACGCCCCACCCCGCTCCTTCGCCTCCCGAATGAAAGCGGCGTTGAACTATGCCTTCGTCGAAATGATGGAGGACATCGGCAAATGGCTCGTCGTCGGCATGGTCGTGGCGGGACTCATCACGGTCTTCGTGCCGGACAGCCTTTTCGACGTCTTCCGCGGCAACACGTTTGCCTCCATGCTGCTCGTGCTGGTGATTTCCGTGCCGATGTATCTCTGCGCCACGGGCTCCATCCCCATTGCCGTGGCGTTGATGATGAAAGGGCTGACGCCCGGCGCAGCACTGGTGTTGCTCATGGCAGGACCGGCGTGCAACATGGCGTCCATGCTGGTCGTGCGGCAGGTGTTAGGCACGCGAACGTTGGTGAAATATATCGTCTCCATCGTCTGCGGCGCCATTCTTTTCGGCATACTGACCGACCTGTGTCAGACGAACGGCATCGTGAACTTCACCGCCACGCTTTCCGACGCCGACGCCTGCTGCGCCACGGAAAGCGGCTGGCTGGGCAGTTCCCTCTTCTCTTGGCTTTGCACGCTGGCGCTGACCCTTCTCTTGCTCCACGCCTTGGTTTGGCGCCGCTTCCTCGGTCACGGCGGTTGCAGTTGCGGAAGCCATGACGGGTGCGGAAGCCATGACGGCTGCGGATGCAGTGATAATGGCTGTCATGAGGGTGAAACGGGCAGTTCACCCGCTGCGAACATTCAGCGTTTCCGCGTGGAAGGCATGAACTGCAACCATTGTCGGCAGGCGGCAGAGAAAGCCCTGCGCTCCGTGCCGGGCGTGGAGAGCGTCAGCGTGAACCTCGCCGACGGCGAAGCAGAGGTGTGCGGCAGTGCCTCCTTGGAAGAGATGCGAGAAGCATTGGAAGCCATCGGCTTCCGCCTGACGGAACACGGAACAAATCAATAAAGAGGCTTTCTAAAAAAGGAGAGGCACACAGAACGGAATTTCTTAAAGGCAACTATCACTCAACCATTCTTTTCGTCCCCTTCAACAACTCTTCGCCAACCATTTGCAAGGATTTTGCAACCCTTTTGCAACCCTTTTGCAATCATTTTGCAATCATTTTGCAACCCTTTTGCATCCATTCGACAACCTGCAAAACCCTT
>JBJEAG010000111.1:0-3098 GCA_051868855.1 Alloprevotella sp.
AAATTCCTTCAAATTCTGCGGATTCTGCGTGAACCTTAAAACAGATTCTGCGTGAAACAAAATCACGCCCATTTGCGTGAAACAAAAACCTTATTCGTATATTTGCCAGCCGTTAAAAGCAAATCCACACGAAATCTAAATATTCCAAAATAAGAAAGAAACATGCCTACCATCCTACGCAAAATCCAGTTCTCAGAAAATGTCTTCTGTCTGGAAGTGGAAGCTCCGCTAATTGCACGCTCCAGAAAAGCAGGTCACTTCGTCATCGTCAGAGCCTGTGAAGGTGGCGAAAGAATCCCGCTCACCATCGCTGCCGCCGACAAAGAAAAAGGTAGCATCACACTCGTCGTGCAACGAGTGGGTGTCTCCTCCGAAAAACTGTGCCGACTCAACGAAGGCGAACAAATCGCTGACATCGCGGGACCGCTCGGAAAAGCCACACACATCGAAAAATTCGGTACGGTGGTCTGTGCCGCAGGCGGCGTGGGGACCGCACCGCTCCTGCCCATCGCTGAAGCACTGCACGCTGCAGGTAACCGCGTCATCACCGTGCTCGCCGCACGCAACAAGAGTCTCATCATCCTGGAAGAGGAACTGAGAAAGGTGAGCGACGAGGTCATCATCATGACCGACGACGGAAGTTATGGCAAGAAAGGTCTCGTCACGGAGGGCGTGGAGGAGGTCATCAAACGAGAGGCGGTGCACAAATGCTTCGCCATCGGGCCTGCCATCATGATGAAATTCGTCTGTCTGCTGACAAAGAAATATGAAGTTTCCACGGACGTGTCGCTCAACACCATCATGGTCGATGGCACGGGAATGTGTGGCGCCTGCCGCATCACCGTGGGCGGAAAGACGAAGTTCGTCTGCGTCGATGGTCCTGAGTTCGACGGTCACGAGGTGGATTTCGACGAGATGCTGAAACGTCTCGGCGCCTTCAAAAAGGAGGAGAAAATCGCCATGGAGAATGAGCGTCTCCACGAGGAAGAAAACAAGGAGGAGGGACGCGACGCGGAATGGCGAAAGGCGCTCCGCCAAGCCATGAAACCGAAAGAAAGACTCGCCATCGAAAGGGTGGTGATGCCGGCTGCCGACCCGAAGAAAAGAGCACGCCAACTCACCGAGGAGGTGAACCAGGGACTCACACTGGAAATGGCATGCAACGAGGCGAAACGCTGTCTGGACTGCGCGAACCCGGGCTGCGTGCAGGGCTGCCCCGTCGGCATCGATATTCCTTCCTTCATCAAGCACTTGGAGGGCGGCAACGTCTTGGCGGCTGCGGAAACGCTCAAGAAAACGAGCGCACTGCCCGCCGTCTGCGGACGTGTCTGCCCGCAGGAGAAACAGTGTGAAAGTCAGTGCATTCACCACAAAATGAACTCGCAGCCGGTTGCCATCGGCTATCTGGAACGCTTTGCCGCAGACTATGCGCGTCAGCACGCTGCGGAGGCTGCCTCGGAGGCTGCGGCTACCGGGGAGAAGGGAAAGATTGCGGTGGTCGGAAGCGGTCCCGCGGGACTTTCCTTCGCCGGAGAAATGGCAAGAAGGGGCTATGCCATCACCGTCTTCGAAGCACTTCATGCTACGGGCGGTGTGCTCCGCTACGGTATTCCCGAATTCCGTCTGCCCCGCACGGTGGTGGATGCTGAAATCGACGCACTCAAGACGAAGGGTGTGGAATTTGTCACGGACTGCATCGTGGGTAAGACCATCACGGTGGATGAACTGAAAGCGGAGGGCTATCGCGGCATCTTCGTTGCCTCCGGCGCGGGTCTGCCGAACTTCATGGGCATCGAGGGTGAAAACGCTGCGGGCGTGCTCTCAAGCAACGAATATCTGACGCGCGTGAACCTCATGCACGCTGCCGACCCCGCCACGGACACTCCCGTGCCGTTCGGCAAGCACGTGACGGTCGTCGGAGGCGGCAACACCGCCATGGATGCCGTGCGCACCGCCCTGCGTCTGGGCGCGGAATCTGCCACCATCATCTATCGTCGCACGGAGGCTGAAATGCCGGCACGACTGGAGGAGGTGCACCACGCCAAAGAAGAAGGGGTGACGTTCCTCACGCTCCACAATCCGATTAAATATCTCACCGACGAAACGGGACATGTCAGCCATGTCGTCTTGCAAAAAATGGAACTGGGCGAACCAGACGCTTCGGGCAGACGCCGCCCCGTGCCCATCGAGGGCGAGACGGTCACACTGCCGACGGACTTGGTGATTGTCAGCATCGGCGTGTCGCCCAACCCGATTCTCCCGCAGTCCGTGGAGGGGTTGGAACTGGGCAAACGCGGCACCATCACCGTCGATGAAAGAGGCGAGACCTCCATCCCCACCCTCTTCGCCGGCGGAGACATCGTTCGCGGCGGCGCCACGGTCATCCTCGCCATGGGCGACGGAAAGAAAGCGGCTGCCGAAATGGACAAGAAACTTTCTGAAAATCCCGCTTGACCATAAACTCACAACATGCGGAGACTGACGGAACTCATTCCCGTCGGTCTCCGTGTTTGTTGGGACAAACTGAATAGCATCAATCTCCGACAAACCAAATACTGAACTAACTCCCTAAAGACTCATGCAAGGACTCTATTCCATTCTCCTGCTCATTTGCTCAAACATCTTCATGACCTTTGCTTGGTATGGTCACCTCAAACTCCAGCAAGAAAAGATTAGTACGTCGTGGCCGCTCATCGCCGTGATTCTCTTCTCTTGGGGCATCGCGCTGTTTGAATATATCTGCCAGGTGCCGGCGAACCGCATCGGTATCATCGACAACGGCGGACCGTTCACATTGATTCAACTGAAAGTGACGCAGGAGGTCATCTCGCTCATCGTCTTCACGGTGGTGGTGACGCTGTTGTTCAAGGGGGAGACGTTCCACTGGAATCACATCGCTGCCTTCTTCTGCCTCGTCGCCGCTGTCTATCTCGTATTCCTGAAATAAAATCTTGTTTCACGCTGTTTACTAATGATTTATCTCACGCAGAATGAGACTGAGTTCCCTCACGCAGAATCCGCAGAATTGGAAAGATTTTTTAGGAACACGAAAAAGAAGTCAAAAAGTCAAAGAGACAAAGAGACAAAGAGGCAAAGAG
>JBJEAG010000112.1:0-3088 GCA_051868855.1 Alloprevotella sp.
GATGTGAAAGACTCGTTGCCCTCCGCGTAGCGCTTATAATAATAATAAGGAGTGGTGGCAGGCATCGCCTGATAACTTCTCAAGAGATATTTTCCTTCTCGGAGCGGCATGACGATGTCGTCGTCGTCCAAATTGTTCACGCCTTCAAGAGCTGCCTCGAGTGCATCAACCTTGGCGAGCGTCAGTGACTCTTCCTTCAGCGAACCGTCGTCGGTGAACACGGTTTCGTAGGCACGGACAAACGTTTTCCACGCCTCAGTGGAGACCTTGGGATATGCCATCTGCCCCTTGTGTTCATAGAGGTCCTTGGCTGCCGCCGTCAGGTCTTTTGCTTTCATGACAGCACGTTTTTCATCGGTCAGCACGTCGGGGAGCATGAAGATTTGAGTGTAGGTGTAGGGCGTGCCGTTCACGTTCGCCGTCCAAGTGCGACGGAGGATGTTGCCCTCGCGCTCCTCTTTTGCGGTGGAGGAATAGAGGGTGGACGGCGCCGTCTTTCTGTATGCCTTCAGCGTCGGCAACTCTCCAATTTCATCTTCCGAAGCAACGTTCACGAAGGGCTCGGGAGCGTCTTGGAACAACACTTTTGCCGTGCTTTCGTTCAGTTCAAAGCCGCCTGAATAGACCACTTCACTGCCTTGGATGGTATAGGGCACGGAGGGACTAATGCTGTATGCCGCCTCGTTTTTCACCTCAACTTTGATGCAACCGCCTTTAATGGTGGAGGGATAACCGCGATAGGCGGTCTTTCCGATTTCCACGTAGGGGAAGGTTCCCGTCCACTCACCGGTGTTGGGCACGTCGTCAGCGAGAACATAGGGGAAGGTTTGTCCGAAGTCTTTGGAAAGCAGGATGCGCACCTTGCTGTCGGTGCCGTAGAGTTCCGTCTGCGGTGTCCAAGTCAGTGTGAACTGTCTGCCCCAATAAAACAGCGAGAAATTTGAGGGCGAGGTGATGTAGGATTGGAAAGGTGTGCCCGACACGATTCTGAGTTTCAGCTTTTCGGAGTCATAGAGCGAGCGCTGGTGCACGGCGGCGAGGAAGGTGTAGAGTCCCGGACGGGAGTCGTCGGAGTAGAGTTCATACTGCGGGTAGGTGGCATCGGATGCCAGTGACGCAGGGTTGAGATAGTAGGGCTGGAACATGACGCAGTCCGTGACTTGGGACTTATAGGCAGGAATCAGCGCGTTGCTTCCCTGCATCGAAGTGATGTCGAAACCATGCACACAGGAGGCAACGGGTTCGGCGACATTGTTTTTGAGCGGGAGATAGAACTGGAAGTTGGAACCTTGCGTGACGACATATTCCTTGCGGAGGCGTTCACGGTCAATCTCGGGCTGTCCGCCCTCTTCGGCATAGACCCACGGCATGTTGGTCGTCTCGACGTTTCTCGTAAAATCAGCGTTCAAGTCACTGCGCTCTTCGGAAAGATAGACATTGAGGTTTTTCATCACGCCGCGGATGGATTTCAGCGCAGCCATGCCCATGAAATCTCGCGGATAGCCGTAACTCATGACGCTCTGTCCCGTGCCGGGTTCGGTGCAGTCGCCGTTCTCGATTTGGTGGGAGTGACCGGCGCCGAGAAGGTGTCCGATTTCGTGGGAAATGGTGATGTGAGAGGTCGTTGCCCATCCCGCAGCCTTCATCGTGGGGAAGGCACCGCCGCCTTGGTATGCCTGACCTTGGAGACTGCCCTTCGGGTTGGCGACGAGAAGACCGAGGTCGTAGGCGTCTTCGCCAATCAGTTTGTTGATGAGGGGCACGGCATTGGTAATGATGATGGAACCTTCGTTGTTGCGGAGCGGCAGTTCGGCATCTTCTGCAAGACAGATGAGATTCGGGTCACGCACCACGCGCATCTCGACGCCGACGTCGTTGCGATAGATGGAGTTCAACACCCGCTCGGCTTCGTCCCACCAAGCATTGACGGTCTCGAAGTCACCGCTGTTGAAACTATATGCGACCTCGTAGGTCAGACAAAGCGCAACACGCATGACATAGACCTCACCGGTGTTGTAGATGACGGACTGCGAAGGCGACGAGGGTCGCGGAGCACGCGCCACGGACTTCAAGTCTGACGGACGAGTTCCGTTGTCTTGCAGCATTTTGCAGAACGAGTCGGCAAGTTTGCCTTCGGGCAACGGCAGACAGCAGTCGTCTTCGTGGTCATGAGACTGTGCGAGGGACGGTGAGCTCACCGTCAGCGCAGCAAGGAAAATCCCCAGAGGAAGGAGCTTTCGGAGAAATGAATAGTTCACTTTCATTGAATGGGTTAGGTGTTTTTCTTTGAGAAAAGTTCTAAGGGGAAAAGGAAAAATAAAACGTACAGCGGGAAAGTTTCTCATCTCTGTCCCATCTGTTCAGAATCCTTTTTCGGCGGCGAAGTTAAGCAAACTATTCCAAACACGGCTGTTCAACAAGAGTTTTTGATGACTGTCCAAACACTTTTAACGAGCAGCATTCTTACACTATACACGCAAAACTATACACAAAGCCTCCCCAACCCCTCCTGAAGGAGGGACTTTTATCCAAGGAATGAACGGATGAATCGGAATCCACCTAATGAATTTCGTGTTCCAAGCTTTGGTATTTCCGTTCCAAGCTTTGGTATTCGCGTTCCAAGCTTTGGTACTGAAAATACCAAAGACATGTACTGAAAATGAAGACACTAAAACTCCCAAGCCTTGGGAGCAACCCACGCCTTGGGAGCAAAACTCCCACGCCTTGGGAATCAAACTCCCACGCCTTGGGAGTCAAACTCCCACGCCTTGGGAGCAAACCTCCCAGGCTTTGGGAGTTCAAAAGATTCCTTTCATTTCGTCTCATTCTGCGTGGAACCTGAAACTTTAAACTTGAAACTTTGCCCCAATGTATAGTTCAGTGTATAGTTTGCATAGTTTTTTTGCACACCTTTTTATTACGTATATAGTGATAAGAGCGAACGCGCCCGAAACCCTACACGATTGAAACGGCAGCAGCATCAATCTTCCCCCAAAAAACCTGGGCACTGACGGGTGCGTACCAACCAAAACACGACCGACAACTTGCGCTGTCGGTCGTGTCATGTATCTTTTCTCTACAAAGAGGG
>JBJEAG010000113.1:0-3047 GCA_051868855.1 Alloprevotella sp.
CTGTCTATGACTACGGACAGAACGGCGTCGAGTTGAAAAACAACATCAAACAGTATTGGTGGCAGTCCATGGTGCTGCTCCACGAAAACATCGTCGGTATTGACTCCGCCATCTTCATGCACCCCACCGTTTGGAAGGCTTCGGGACACGTGGATGCCTTCAACGACCCCCTCATCGACAACCGCGACTCCAAAAAGCGCTATCGTGCGGACGTGCTCATCGAAGAGCAGATTGCAAAATATGAAGAGAAAATCGACAAAGAAATTGCCAAGGCACGCAAACGCTTCGGCGACAAATTTGACGAGGAACAGTTCCGCAGCACCAACCCCCGCGTTTTGGAGAATCAGCAAAAACGCGATGCCCTCCACCAACGCTACTCCGACGCCATGAATGCCATGGACTTGGCGGAACTGAAGCAAATCATCTTGGACGAAGAGATTGCATGCCCCATCTCCGGCACCAGAAACTGGACCGACGTGCGCCAGTTCAACCTCATGTTCAAAACAGAAGTAGGTTCCACCGCCGACGGTGCCTCCACCATCTACCTCCGACCGGAGACCGCACAGGGAATCTTCGTGAACTACCTCAACGTGCAAAAGACGGGACGCATGAAAGTGCCCTTCGGCATCGCACAAATCGGAAAGGCGTTCCGCAACGAAATCGTGGCACGTCAGTTCATCTTCCGCATGCGTGAGTTCGAACAGATGGAAATGCAGTTCTTCGTAAAGCCCGGCACGGAACTCGAATGGTTCAAGTCTTGGAAAGAAACCCGACTCAAGTGGCACAAAGCACTCGGTTTCGGAGATGACTCCTATCGCTACCACGACCACGAAAAGCTGGCGCACTATGCCAACGCTGCCACCGACATCGAATTCAAAATGCCCTTCGGATTCAAAGAAGTGGAGGGAATCCACTCCCGCACCAACTTTGACCTCTCACAACACGCCAAATTCTCCGGACGCAAAATCGAATACTTCGACCCGGAGACCAACGAAAGTTACACGCCGTTCGTCATCGAGACTTCCATCGGTGTGGACAGAATGTTCCTCAGCGTGATGTGCAAATCCTACGAAGAAGAGAAACTCGAGAACGGCGAGACTCGCGTGGTACTGAAACTGCCCGCCGCACTGGCTCCCGTCAAACTCGCCATCCTGCCTTTGGTCAAGAAAGACGGACTGCCCGAAAAGGCACACGAAATCATGCAGCAACTGAAGTTCCATTTCAACTGCAAATATGAAGAGAAAGACTCCATCGGTAAACGCTACCGCCGTCAGGATGCCATCGGAACTCCCTTCTGCATCACCGTTGATCACGACACGCTGAAAGACAACTGCGTCACACTGCGTGATCGCGACACCATGGAACAAACCCGCGTTTCCATTGACTCCCTCCTTTCTCTCATCGAAGAGAAGGTCAGCCTCACCTCCTTGCTGAAAAAGTTGCAGTGATTCCCTGCACCCTCATAATCTTCTATCTTAAAGTATGAAACAACTTCGCTTTCTTCTTCTCCTGCTGACAGCATTCCTCTTTGTCGGATGCCAAGACGACCTCGGCATCACCGGAGAGACAGACTTCAGTTATAACTGGCTCGGTCGCAACGCAGACTTCTTCGTGGAAAAGATGGAAGAAGCCAAAACTGCCATTGCCGAAGCCAAAGAAACATGGGGCGATGACTGGGAAGAGCATTGCAACTGGCGGGTCTTCCACAGTTTCTCCAAACCGCAAGGCGGATGCACCGTCACAGACTCTATCTGCGTCTTCATCAAAGAAAGAGGGAACGGCCCCGGATGCCCGCTCTACACAGACTCCGTCAAAGTGAACTACTGCGGTCACTTGATGCCCACAGACAACTATCCCAACGGAAAGGTCTTTGACCACAGCGGACTCTACGACAGCGACGACTATGTCTTCAACGACAACCTTTCCTCACCCACCAGTTTCAGCGTGAGCAATCTGGTGGAAGGCTACACCACCGCACTGATGAGAATGCACGTCGGCGACAGATGGCTCATCTATCTTCCTCAAGAACTGGGCTACGGCGGGTCTTCCTCAGGTGTCCTGCTCCCCTACTCCACTCTCGTCTTTGACACGCAGTTGAAAGCCTACTGGCGATAAAGAACCGTCTTCATCGCCTCAACAGTTCCCAACTTCTCAGAAAATAAGCCATGAACAAAGCACCTCAATTCATCCGTTTTGACTGGGCCATGAAGCGGCTTCTCCGCGACAAGGCTAACTATGGCGTGCTCGAAGGGCTTATCACCACGCTGCTCAATAAGCCCATCCACATCTTGAAACTGCTCGAAAGCGAAAGCAACCAAGATGACAGAGATGACAAAGCGAACCGAGTGGACTTGCTGGCGGAAGACGAAAACGGCATCCTCTACATCTTTGAGATACAAAACGAAACGGAGTTCGCCTATTTCCAAAGAATGCTCTTCGGAACCTCAAAGTTGGTGACTGAATATATCAACCGCGGACAAGGTTACGAGAACATCAGGAAAATCTACAGCATCAACATCGTCTATTTCAACCTCGGCAACGGCATTGACTATGTCTATCACGGAAAGACGGAGTTCAAGGGAATCCACAAAGGGGACACGCTGAAACTTTCGCCCTTCCAACAACAAAAGTTCAAGGCTGACGTGGTGAGCGACCTCTATCCGGAATACTATATTCTCAAGGTGAATGACTTTAACCGCTGGTCGAAGGTGCCGCTCGAACAGTGGATCTACTTCCTCAACACCGGCGACATTCCTGACGATGCTTCCGCACCCGGTCTCAACGAAGCCCGAGAGAAACTCAGACTGGAAAGAATGAGCAAGGCGGAACTCAATGCCTACTACCATCACATTGACAACGTTGTCATCCTCAAAGACAACATCACAACGGCACAGGAAGAAGGCATACAGAAAGGACTGCAGCAAGGATTGCAACAAGGACTGCAACAAGGACTGCTGCAAGGACAAGAGAAAGCACAACATGACATTGCCCGCAATCTGAAAAAACTCGGACTTTCTGCAGAAGCCATCAGTCAAGCCACCGGACTC
>JBJEAG010000114.1:0-3028 GCA_051868855.1 Alloprevotella sp.
TTTCACAAACACCAACGAATTCAATACATTAAGACCGTTTACCGGACAGCAATATTTGGATATATTGAAAATTGCAGTGGACACGCTGCCTCGTCCGAATGTTGAGGACTAACATCCACACGAAACTACTACCGCACATAATTACTATGAGGGGGGTGGGAGAGAGAGGGGTTACACCTTTTTCTACTTAAACCACTGAAAAAGAGAGCTATCACCGTTTCAACGCCCATCCGCGTCGTTTTGTGGAATTTCCCAAAACGACGCGACTCACTTCATTTTCAAGAAAAGCATTGTTTTCAGCGAGTTACGCACAAAAAGTGTCTCCCCTCTCTCCGACCTGCCGACGTATAAAAAGAAGGAACCGACGCTTGGAACCTGAAACCTGAACCCTCAACTTTTCGTCCGTGTCAAGGCAACGTCCGACTTTTACGTTCTCAAAGTCAAAGAAATGTACATTATACTTAATCCTTGCACATTATACCCCGATTTTTGCAACTTACGCACAAAAAGAGGTTTATTTGCTGAAAATGAACATGCTGAAGCATATTGCTAAAGTTTTTATCTGAATAAAGTGCGGTTTTTGCAAGGTACGGCGAGCGATTTCTATTAATAATCATTAAAAGTATGGCATATTTCTACACATTTGTCGAAAAAGTTTTGTCTGTTAAAGAATATTCCTCACTTTTGTCGCATCAAATCAAACGAGTTCGGTTTGAACTCACAGTATTCACACTAAAATTTTAAAGACATGAAAAAGTTTTTTCTGACTTTGGCAGTTGCTTGCTTCGCTCTCACTGCAAGCGCACAGGAAAAGGGTGACTTCCGCTTTGGTGTTACCGCCGGTATGAACGTTGCTAACGTTACTGACTGCGAAAGAGACAGCCGTATTGGCTTCCATGTAGGTGTTAAGGGTGAGTATAACATCACTGAAAACATCTATGGAAGCGCAGCTCTGCTTTTCACTCAGAAAGGTTCAAAGAGTGAATGGTCCGAGGAAGGTTATAACGTAGAAAGCACTTGGAATCCCGGCTACATCGAATTACCCATCCACATCGGTTATCGTTTCAAAATGGGTGAAAAGGTGAGCCTCTTCGGCGAAACCGGTCCTTACGTTGCTTACGGTATCTGTGGCAAATCTAAGGCTGAAGTTTCCGGCATGGGAGCCTCTGCTGAAGCTAAAATTGATTTCTTTGGCGACGAGGATGACGATGACTGCCTCGGCGGAAAGCGCTTTGACTTCGGTTGGGGTGTAAAAGTCGGCGTAGAAGCTGCTAAGTTCCAGATTAGCCTTGGTTACGAATACGGTATCACCAAAGTGTTCAAGAGCGAAAACGACTTCAATCCTCACAACAGCAACCTCATGGTTTCTGTAGCTTACATGTTCTAAACCAACGAACACATTTATATTATATAGAGCGGCTGCGCGGCAGTCGCTCTTTTTGTTGCACCGCGGCGAAGAAGATGCCTCGACGATGAGTCTTCCCCATCAAAATCTGCAAAAGCGGAAGCATTCACGAGTGGTTTGCAAGGAAATCCCTAACTTTGCAACCACGAAACATATTCTTTTTCGGAGTTTAAAAGGCATAAGTAACAACAAGAAAGACATAAATAACAAAAAACAGAATAAGACTATGAATTTTGTAGAAGAACTGAAATGGCGCGGCATGCTCCACCAAATGATGCCCGGAACCGACGAAATGCTTTCCAAAGGCATGGCAACTGCCTACGTCGGCATCGACCCGACCGCCGACTCGTTGCACATCGGTCACCTCTGCGGCGTGATGATGCTCCGTCACTTCCAGCAAGCGGGTCACAAACCGCTCGCCCTCGTCGGCGGAGCCACGGGCATGATTGGAGACCCCTCCGGAAAGAGCGCCGAACGCAACCTCCTCAACGAGGAAACGCTCCGTCACAACGTGGCGTGCATCAAAAAGCAACTCGCCCACTTCCTCGATTTCGACTCCGACGCGCCGAATGCTGCGGAACTCGTGAACAACTACGACTGGATGAAGGACTTCACCTTCCTCGACTTCGCCCGCGAAATCGGTAAGCACATCACCGTCAATTACATGATGGCCAAGGATAGCGTGAAGCGCCGCCTCAACGGCGAAGCCAGCGACGGCCTCTCCTTCACCGAATTTACCTACCAGCTCCTCCAGGGCTACGACTTCCTCCACCTCTACGAAACCAAGAACTGCAAACTGCAGATGGGCGGCTCCGACCAGTGGGGAAACATCACGACGGGCACGGAACTCATCCGCCGCAAACTCGGTGCCGACGCCGATGCCTACGCACTGACCTGCCCGCTCATCACCAAAGCCGATGGTAAAAAATTCGGAAAAACGGAACAGGGCAACGTATGGCTCGACCGTCGCTACACCACGCCCTACAAGTTCTATCAGTTCTGGCTCAATGTCGGCGACGACGAAGCGGAGCGCTACATCAAGATTTTCACCTCGCTGAAGAAGGAAGAAATCGACGCACTCATCGAAGAACACCGTGCAGACCCGGGACGCCGCGTGCTCCAGAAGAAACTCGGCGAAGAGGTGACGGTGATGGTGCACAGCCGCGAGGACTACGAGATGGCAGTCGAAGCCTCCCAAATCCTTTTCGGCAAAGCCACCAAGGAGAACCTGCTGAAACTCGACGAAGACACCCTCTTGAGCGTCTTCGACGGCGTTCCCCACTTCGAGGCTGCACGCGACCAAGTCGTGGGTGCAAAGGCAGTGGATGTTTTCGCCGAAGTGACCCGGTGCTTCGCCTCCAAGGGTGAGATGCGCAAACTGACGCAGGGCGGCGGCGTGAGCCTCAACAAGGAGAAACTGACGGCGTTCGACCGCGAAATCACTGCCGACGACCTTCTCGACGGAAAATATCTGCTCGTGCAGCGCGGCAAGAAAAACTACTTCCTGATTACCGTGCGCTGAACGAAAGTCAAGACAAAATTCGCAATGAGATTTATGCCAACGGAGCCCCATCCCGTTGGCATTTTTGATGTTTGAAGATGAATGTTCAAGGCGTGGGAGGA
>JBJEAG010000115.1:0-3002 GCA_051868855.1 Alloprevotella sp.
TCCGTGCGACCTACGCCTCCCCGGCAATGGATGTACGTATAACCTTCCTGTTGGTTCAGATAATCTATCTCGTTCAGAAGTTGGTGCACTGACTCCACCGACTTAGGAGCGTTTACGTCGCGGATGGGGAAACGCAGATAAGAGGTGTCGTTGGGCAGCAGTTGCTGATAGGGGCGCAGTTCTCCCTCCTCGGTGAGGTCGATGAAATGGCGCACGCCAAAGTGGTGCATTCTTCTCAGTTTTTCTGCCGCCACCTCATCGCTCTTGGCGCCGGGATATTCACCGGCGAACAGTTTCCTGCCCACATAGTAGGACTGATGGAGCGGACGGCTGACAAACGCCTCAAAGCGGTCGTTGATGTCGAGCAGGTCGGCGGGGAGCAGAGCGCGGCATTGTTCAACGAGTTCGTCGCTGAATCCGTCATGAGTCACTCCAAACCGTTCCGCCCCGGCAATTGAGGCTGTCATTGCGCCAATCGTGTCAGAATCGCCACCCATGGAGATGGCAAGACGCAACGCCTCCTCTGCAGAGTGATTGCTTCGTTCGAGATACGCCTTGATGGCAACGGGCACACTGCCTTGACAGGTGATGTCAAAGTCGTAGGTCTTGCGGAGTTCGTCGAGGTCGAAGTCAAGATTATATCCGATTTTCTCTGTGACAAATTTCCGGATTCCCTCTCTTTCTCCACATTTCCGGCTTTTCTTCAAGAAAACGCATGCCGCGATGGCTTGTGCGCCCTTGATGCCTTCGGGGTGGTTGTGGGAAACGGAAGCCGAGATGCGCGCCAACTCCAACGCTTCTTCAAGCGTTTTGGCATACAATCCCACGGGACTCACGCGCATCGCAGAGCCGTTGCCAAAACTGTCGTAGGGCTGAGGATTATTTATTAATAGCCACAGTGCGAACCTTCTTCCGTAGCCGGCATGAATATACTTTCTTCCCAAACGCTGCATACACTTCACCAGCGTTTCCGGCCGATGTTCCGGGTCGGTCATCAGCCATTCCGCCACGGCGAGTGTCATCACCGTGTCATCTGTGAATCGGCTTCCTTTGGGAACTAATTCAAAATCTTCTGTCTTGATGTTGTGACACTCGCGGGTACTTCCCACGATGTCGCCAATGATTGCTCCTAACATGGCTTTTTGATTTATTAATCAGTGCAACTTCAAACTTGTTATTAATCAGTGCAACTCCAATCTTGTTTAAAACTCCAATCTGAATCCTTTTCGTTTCAGCTCCTCATATTTCGCCTTGTTGAAGCGAAAGAGGAAGGCTTCTTTCTTCTGCGAGGGGTTCACCGTCTCGTCCAACTGGTCCAGCATCTCGAGCCGCTTCATTTTGTTGTAGAAGTTGCGGCGGTCGAAGCGCACGTCCAAGATGGCTTCGTGAAGCTCTGGCACAGTCATCTTTCCCAAGATTGCTTCAAAAGCATCCTAAGGCACAACGGCTTCGCGCGAGCGGTTGTGGTCCAGTTGCATTTTTCTGCCAGTTTCGAGATAGACGATGCGCATGCGAGCATGGTCGGTCTTGAAAACTTATTCCAAACACTGAAAATCAGTCAGAAAGTTATAGATGCCAATTCTGTAAATGCCTTCGTTGTTGTAGAATCCGCGCATATAGTCGCCGGAGATGATGACTTTGCGGAATTCATCGCCAATGTACTTAAAGGGACGGAGTTCTTGAGTGGTCTTGGCTTCGTCCGGTAGCATATAAGCCGATTGGATATAAATACGTTTCGAACCGCGGTTCACTACATAATCTACCTCCAAAACCTTACGAGCCGTCTTGCCCAACTCGTTTTTTTCGAAGGTCTCTACCCTTCCTACATCCACCGAATAGCCTCGCGCACAAAGTTCATTGTATAACACATTTTCCATCAAGTGACTGAACTCCACCTGACGAAAACCTAAAATAGCATTTCTCACGCCAGGATCCTCAAAGTAGTACTTGCTGTCAGCACCTATGTACTTACGTCCTTTTATATCATATCGCAATGCCTCACTCACCAAGAAAGCGTCTTTTAGATGTTCGATATACTTCGCTATCGTGTTGGCTGATATCTTGATCTTTGCCTCCGACATAAACGTATTAGCTATCTTTGTCGGGTTAACGGTAGCTCCCATTGAGGAAGCCAGTACACGGAAGACCTCTTCCAATCCTTCTTCGTTTTGCAAGTGGTTACGTTCGATTATATCCTTGAGATATATAGTGCGATATACATTCTTCAGATAGGCCTCTTTCTCTTCGGGCATGTCCAACATTGCTACTGGTGGCAGACCGCCATAGGTGTAATAATCATATAAGGCAGGTCCTTTATCGCCCCCTACGCCTTCATAATACTCTGCAAAGCTCAGTGGATGCATGCGGATTTCCCATCCTCGTCCACGGAATTCTGTCACAATGTCCTTGCTTAAAAATTTGGAATTACTGCCCGACACGTATGTTTGAACATTCTTTTTGTGAGTCATACTGAGCAGCACGCCCACAAAATCATCCACCAGTTGAACCTCATCGAGAATCACATAAACCGTTTGTCCGTCATTGATAATATGGCTATCAATATACGCTAATAGTCTGTCGGGATTACGTAGCGCTTTGTTGTGATTATCATCCATCGCCAACCCGATAATATGATCTTCTGCCACTCCTTGCGCCAATAAGTAGTTATAGAAGATTTGAAACAGCAAGTAAGACTTGCCGCATCTACGCACACCAGTAATGATTTTAATCATATCATTGCTGCTGGCACTAATAAGCCTTTTCAGATACAAATCGCGATTGAATATCATAACCTCAGAGTTTTTTTGTGTAGTTCCACATTTTTACGCTGTAAAATTATAGATGTTTTCTAAATCACGCAAGTATTTTACCAAAAGGAATCTCTATATTCCAGAGTTTTTTGTGTAGTTCCACACTTTTACGCTGCAAAAGTTCGGTTAAGGGGTGTTCTAAAAATTAGGTTGAGTTGATTTTTGAATTCTTAGAGATGAACTTTTGCAAGT
>JBJEAG010000116.1:0-13526 GCA_051868855.1 Alloprevotella sp.
AATCGGCGGACAGGAACGACAAATCGGCGGACAGGAACGACAAGTCGGCGGACAGAAATGACAAATCGGCGGACAAGAACGTTGCCACGCCGTCCGCGAACATTGCCACGCCGTCCGCGAACGATATATATATCACAACAACAGAGACAACCTTGAACAACTCCTGAACAACTCTTGAACAACTGTTGAACAACTACTGAACAACTGCTGAACAACTGTTACGGGTTTTCCGGGCATTGGAGAAACGGAGGGGGTGTCAAAATGCAGATTTTGCTTCACCTTCAAAGGTGCGTCAGAATGGAGAAGAAAGCCGCGAGCGTTGCCGCCGCATTGACACTCAGAACTGTGTTTCTGTGGCAAAATGAAGAGTTGTTACAAAGTTTTCATTGACAAAATGAAGAAAAAAGCGATTTTATGCTTACTTTTGCAATTCAAAACGGAGGGAGATTGCCGCAAACGCTCTTCGATGCTGCGGAATCTCCCTCGGATATAGTATCCGATTCATGAACACAAAAACCATGAAACATCCTCTTCGCAGCGCCGTCTGCACCGAAGGTCGCCGAATGGCTGGTGCCCGTGCGCTCTGGCTCGCCACCGGCATGAAACGCGAACAAATGGGCAAACCCATCATCGCCATCGCCAACTCCTTCACTCAGTTCGTCCCGGGACACACGCATCTCCACGAGGTCGGACAATACGTCAAACAAGAAATTGAGAAACTGGGCTGCTATGCTGCCGAGTTCAACACAATCGCCATCGACGACGGTATCGCCATGGGACACGACGGAATGCTCTATTCCCTGCCCTCTCGCGACATCATCGCCGATTCTGTTGAATATATGGTGCAGGCTCACAAAGCCGACGCCCTCGTTTGCATCTCCAACTGCGACAAGATTACGCCGGGCATGCTCATGGCGTCCATGCGTCTCAACATCCCGACCGTCTTTGTCAGCGGAGGTGCCATGGAGGCGGGAGAACTGAATGGAGAACACGTGGATCTCATCACCGCCATGGTGAAAGGCGCTGACACCTCTGTCGGCGACGAGGAACTGCAACGCGTCGAAGCACTCGCCTGTCCGGGCTGCGGATGCTGCTCGGGCATGTTCACCGCCAACTCCATGAACTGTCTGACGGAAGCACTCGGACTTTCCCTGCCGGGCAACGGAACGATTGTGGCGACCCACGAGAACCGCCGCCGTCTCTTTGCCGATGCCGCCAAACTGATTGTGGAGAACGCAAGAAAATACTATGAAGAAGGCGACGAGAGCGTGCTCCCGCTGAGCATCGCCACCCGCCGTGCCTTCCTCAACGCCATGACGCTCGACATCGCCATGGGCGGTTCGACGAACACGGTGCTCCACCTGCTCGCCGTGGCAAACGAGGCGGGAGTGGATTTCAAAATGAAAGACATAGACGAACTGAGTCGCCGCGTTCCCTGTCTCTGCAAACTCTCTCCCAACACGACCCGCTACTCCGTGCAAGACTGCAACCGCGCCGGCGGTGTGCTGGGCATTCTCGGCGAACTCGCCAAGGGAGGACTGCTGGACCTCGACGCGCCCCGCGTGAACGGATCGACGCTCGGCAGCGACATTGCGCGCTACAGCATCACCGGAGAAAACATTGACCCGGAGGCTGACCGCATCTACCACAGCGCACCGGGCGGTAAGTTCTGCATCCGCATGGGGGCTCAGAACGCTCGCTGGGACGGACTCGACACGGACCGCGCCGAAGGTTGCATCCGCGACTTGGAACACGCCTACACCAAAGACGGCGGCCTCGCCGTACTCTTCGGCAACATCGCACAGGACGGCTGTGTCGTGAAGACTGCCGGAGTGGATGAATCGCTGTGGCACTTTGAAGGCCGCGCCCGCGTTTTTGACTCCCAGGAAGACGCCTGCGAAGGCATTCTCGGAGGCAAGGTGGAAGCCGGCGACGTGGTGGTCATCACCCACGAAGGTCCCAAAGGCGGACCGGGCATGCAGGAAATGCTCTACCCGACTTCCTACATCAAGAGCCGCCATCTCGGCAAGGCGTGTGCGCTCATCACCGACGGACGCTTCTCGGGCGGCACTTCGGGATTGAGCATCGGACACATCTCTCCGGAAGCCGCTGCGGGCGGCGCCATCGGCAAGGTGGTGGACGGCGACATCATCGTCATCGACATTCCCTCGCGCAGCATCTCCGTCAAAATCTCCGACGAAGAACTCGCCGCACGACCGCAACGACCGCTGCAACGCCGACGCACCGTCTCCAAAGCACTCCGAGCCTACGCCTCCATGGTGGCAAGCGCCGACAAGGGCGGCATCCGCATCGTGGAGTGAACCTGCAGTTTCTGCCCTATAGGGATGTTCTAAAAATTAGGTTGAGTTGGTTTTTGATTTCTTAGAGATGATATTTTGTGAGTTGAGGAAGGAGCATAGCGGGCTATGTGACTGACGAAACTTACAAAAGTTCGCTCTAAGAATCGAAAAACAACCAAAACGTAAGCACTTTCTTTTGAACATTCCTTATTCCATAATTTATAGAACATCCCTATATATAATAAGGTATAAGACCCCCCTCAAACGAACACAGACCGAATGAAAGACATACAACTCACCGGCGCAGAGATTCTCATGCGCGCCCTCATCGATGAAGGAGTGGAAACGCTCTTCGGCTATCCCGGAGGTGCCATCATGCCCGTCTATGATGCTCTCTACGACTACAGAGACCGACTCAACCACGTGCTCGTGCGCCACGAACAGGCTGCAACCCACGCCGCCGAAGGCTACGCCCGAGTCAGCGGAAGAACCGGAGTCTGCATCGTCACCAGCGGACCGGGTGCGACAAACACGGTCACGGGAGTCGCCGACGCCATGGTGGACAGCACACCGATGGTGGTCATCACGGGACAGGTGGGCGTGCAGATGCTCGGCACGGATGCCTTTCAGGAAATCGACGTGGTGGATATCATGCAGCCCATCTGTAAGTGGGCTTACCAGATTCGCTCCGCGAAGGATGTGGCATGGGCTGTGCACCGCGCTTTCTACATCGCCGGCAGCGGTCGTCCCGGTCCCGTCGTGCTGGACTTTGCGAAGAACGCGCAAATCAGCAAGGCGACCTACGAAGCCGGAACGATTGACTTCATTCGCAGTTACGTGCCCGTTCCGCCGACCGAGCCGCAGTCCGTGGTGCAAGCCGCCGAACTCATCAACGCAGCCAAACGCCCCCTCGTGCTCGTCGGACAAGGCGTTGAACTGGGACACGCCCAAGAGGAACTGAAGGCGTTCATCGAAAAAGCCGGACTCCCCGCGGGATGCACGCTGCTCGGTCTCTCCGCCCTGCCCACCGCTCACCCGCTCCACGTCGGCATGCTCGGCATGCACGGTTCGCTCGGCTCGAACAAGAAGACGCAGGAGTGCGACGTGCTCATCGCCGTCGGCATGCGCTTCGACGACCGCATCACAGGCAATTTGAACACCTACGCCCGACAAGCGAAAATCATACACTTCGACATCGACCCCTCGGAAATCAACAAGAACGTGAGAGTGGATGTCGCCGTGCTGGGAGATTGCAAAACGACCCTCGCCGCCGTCACCGAACTGCTCCGCGAAAACAGCCACGAGGAGTGGCGCGAGAGTTTCCGCCAATGGGACGAACAAGAGAAAGAGGTGGTCATCGAACCGCAAATCCATCCCGCCGACGGTCCGCTCCGCATGGGCGAGGTCGTGCGCCGCGTTTCGGAACTCTCCCACCACAAAGCGGTAATGGTGACCGACGTGGGACAAAACCAGATGATGGCAGCGCGCTATTTCTGCTTCACGGAAAAACGCAGCGTGGTCACTTCGGGAGGCATGGGCACCATGGGCTACGGCCTGCCCGCCGCCATCGGCGCGACGTTTGGAGCACCCGACCGCACGGTCTGCCTCTTCCTTGGCGACGGCGGTCTGCAAATGACCATCGAGGAGTTCGGAACGATTATGGAACAGGGCGCACCCGTCAAAATCATCCTCCTCAACAACAACTATCTGGGCAACGTGCGCCAATGGCAGGAACTCTTCTTCCGCCACCGCTATTCCTTCACGCCGATGATGAATCCGGACTACGAGAAAATCGCCGAAGCCTACCGCATCCCGGCTGTCACCGTGATTGACCGCAAAGACCTCGACGCAGCCATCACGAAGATGCTCGCCACACCGGGACCGTTCCTCCTGCAAGCCGCCGTGATGGAAGAAGACAACGTGATGCCGATGTGCTGCCCCGGACACGACGTGGACGACATGATGCTCACCGTCTGAAATCCGACATATATACCTTATTATATAACCGAGAAAGTCTTGCCAACATGACCGACAAACCACATACCATCCCCGCTGCCGAGAGCAATCCCGACAACAAACTCTACACCATCATCGTTTTCTCCGAGAACCTTGCGGGTGTTCTGAACTTGGTGACGAACGTCTTCACGCGCCGCCAACTCAACATCGAAAGCCTCAACGTGTCGCCCTCGGGCATTGAACACGTGCACCGCTACACCATCACCACCTGGACCGACGAGCACACGGTGCAAACCCTCGTCAAACAGTTGGAAAAGAAAATCGACGTCATCCAGGCGCAATATTTCCTTTCCGACGATGTCTTCGTCATGGACCAGGCGCTCTACAAAATCGCCACGGCACGCCTCATCGAGAACCGCGAAATCTCGAAAGCCATCCGCTTCTTCGACGGTCACATCGTGGAAGTGAACTCCACCTATGCCATCGTGGCGAAGAACGGACTGCCCGAAGAGACGCTCGCGCTCTATCGCAAACTCAAAGGTTTCGGCTGCATCCTGCAATATGTCAGCAGCGGCGTCATCGCCGTCACCAAGAGTCCCCGCGAAGAACTGAAAGAATATCTCTCCCTGCGCGAAGAAGAAAAACGACAGGGACAGGTCATGAGCGAAATCTGAAGTTTCTTTGAGACCACGGATAAAGCGGATTGAACGGATAAAGCGGATTCTTGTGCAGTGAGACACTGCACCTCCTAACCCTTTTGACTCTTTGTCTCTTTGTCTCTTTGTCTCTTTGACTCTTTTGACTTACAAAACTTAATCACATAAAAAAACAACCAAACAAAAAAATGGCACAACTGAATTTTGGCGGCGTCATTGAAGAAGTAATGACCCGCGAGGAGTTTCCTCTCGAAAAAGCACGTGAAGTTCTGAAGAACGAAACCATCGCCGTGCTCGGCTATGGCGTTCAAGGTCCCGGACAGGCTTGCAACCTGCGCGACAACGGTTTCAACGTAATCGTTGGACAGCGTCAAGGCAAGACCTACGAAAAAGCCGTCGCTGACGGATGGGTGCCGGGCGAAACGCTCTTCTCTCTTGAAGAGGCTGCCGAGAAGGGAACCATCGTCTGCATGCTTCTCTCCGACGCTGCACAGATGCAACTTTGGCCTTCCATCAAACCTCATCTCACTGCCGGCAAGACCCTCTACTTTTCTCACGGTTTCGCCATCAACTGGAGCGACCGCACCGGTGTGGTTCCTCCCGCTGACATTGACGTCATCATGGTGGCTCCCAAAGGCTCCGGCACTTCTCTCCGCACCATGTTCCTCGAAGGTCGCGGTCTCAACAGTTCCTACGCTGTCTATCAGGACGCTTCCGGTCACGCCACCGAAAAAGTTCTCGCTTTCGGCGTAGGCATCGGTTCCGGCTATCTCTTCAAGACTGACTTCAAACGCGAAGCCACCAGCGACCTCACCGGCGAGCGCGGCTCTCTCATGGGCGCCATCCAAGGCCTCTTCCTCGCACAGTATGAAACGCTCCGCGAACACGGCCACACTCCCTCCGAAGCCTTCAACGAAACTGTCGAAGAGTTCACTCAGTCTCTCCTCCCGATGGTAGGCAAGAACGGCATGGACTGGATGTATGCCAACTGCTCCACCACCGCCCAGCGGGGCGCACTCGACTGGATGGGTCCGTTCCACGATGCCATCAAACCCGTCATGGAGAAACTCTACGAGAGCGTAGCCTCCGGCAACGAAGCACAGATTTCCATCGACAGCAACTCCAAACCCGACTACCGCGTAGGTCTCGAAGCTGAACTCAAGGCTCTCCGCGAAAGCGAGATGTGGCGTGCCGGCGAAACTGTCCGCACCCTCCGTCCCGAGAACAACTAATCTCTCGCAAAGATTTTCCACGACTAATTTTCTCGAAAGAAAAATTCTCAACAGGAAAATTCCAAAAAGAAAATTCTCGAAAAGAGACGCACAAGAAAAACCGCTGCAAACGAACTGTTCGCAGCGGTTTTTCTTGTGCTTGAAATAAATTGCGTAAAAAGTTTTGGAATCTATTGCTGTCCGAAAAAGGAGGAAAGACTTCGGAATTTAGTATCTCAGAATCTGTCCCGTGCGCAGACGGCTGCTGCTTTTGAGACGGTTCGTGGAAGCCAGTTTGGAGGCACTGATTCCCAACTTGCGGGCGATGGAATAGAGAGTCTCGCCGCGCTGCACCTTGTAAAAGTGAGAGGAGCGCGCTGCCGTGCGAGCCACTTCCTGAGTGGTTTCTCCGCCGGGAGTTTCCGTCGCAGCGAGCATGGTGTTGCCGGAGGGCTTATCCTTGCGGAAGGTGTAGTAGTCTCCCGTCACGTCCTGCGCGGGGAAGTTGAAAAGGAATTCGGGGTTGATGGGTTCTCCTGCCAGTCGAGTCTCGAAATGAAGATGAGAGCCGAAAGAGCGTCCCGTGTTACCGCCCAAGCCGATGGGTTCGCCCGCCTTCACCTCTTGGTCGATGGCAACGAGCTGTTTGGAGAGGTGACCGTAGATGGTTTCCAAACCGTTCGGGTGACGAATCACAATGTAGTTGCCGTAGCCCCCGGCATCGTAGCGCACCACGCGCACTTTTCCGTCGAAGGCGGAGACAATCGTGTCGCCGGTATAGACCTTAATGTCCAAACCTTTGTGCATGCGGCGGAAGGCGGGACGGTAGCCATAGCGCGAAGTCACTTGACGCGAGGGCGTCGGCATGGCGAAACCGCGCAAGTCAATGACGAAACTGTCGGGAACTTCTTCGCTGCGATAGGGGTGAGCCTTGGTTGTCACCCAACTGTTATAGATTTCAGTGGCAGGGTCTATGAGGATGTCGCGTTCCACGGCGCGTTGAATTGCCACAGAGTCCACGGCTCTGAGACGACGGTCCACGGGAGCTTGACGAGCGATGAGGTCTTGTCCGAGAAGAGTGATGGCAAAACCGGAAGCAAGCAGAGACAGCCCGAGGCGGCGCACAAAGTTTAAATTCATTGGAGTTTGGAGGTTATTAGGAAGTTGGAGGTGTTGTTCAAAGTATTAGGGGATAAGAAACGGAGAGAATGCCCACAATCGGAGAAAACGCCCACGATTGGGGAGATTACTCACATTTCCGCCGCAAATTTACGCTATTATTTACAACTGACAGAAAATCGGGACGTTAAATTTAGAAAAGAGGGAACAAAGAGACGGGACGTCAAACGAAACCGATTCCCCCTTCCCCTTTACAAAAAGCGCGGTTTCGGCGTCAAAACTCAAAAAACGGGGGCGGGTTTTGGCAGTTTTTGTATCTTGCCGTAACTTTGCTTCGCTTTTTTGCAACACTTTGCTTCACTTCTCCGAACCCTCGGAAAACGCTAACGCCAAAGCCAACGCCAACGAAATATGAAACTTCTGCGCCACATCTGCCTGCTCCTCTGCCTGCTCCTTTCGGTGTCGGCGGCAGGACAGACGCAACTCTACGAACAATACATTCAACGCTTCGGCGCGACGGCGGTGGAGCAAATGAAGAAGTATGGCGTGCCGGCAAGCATCACTTTGGCGCAAGGACTCTTGGAAAGCGCGGCGGGAACGAGCACGCTGGCGCGGAAGGGCAACAACCACTTCGGCATCAAATGCGGCGGAACTTGGCGCGGACCTTACATGCTCCGCGACGACGACGCACCGAACGAAAAGTTCAGAGTCTATCGCAACGCACAAGAGAGTTACGAAGACCACTCGCTCTTCCTCCGCAACGGCAGACGCTATGCTTCGCTCTTCCAATTGAAACCCACGGACTACAAAGGTTGGGCGCACGGTCTGAAACGTGCCGGCTATGCCACCAGTCCGACTTACGCCTCCGCCCTCATCGGCATCATCGAACGCTACGACTTGACGCGCTTTGACGGCATGCAGCATCTCTCGCGCCACGAACGCCATGCCTTGGAGCAGGAAGAGAAACTCACGCGAAGAGCGGGCGACCATCCGATTCACAAATGCAACGGTCAGTTCTACCTTGTCGCACAGCCCGGCGACACCTACGCCTCTCTCGCGAAACGGATGAAAGTGCGCGAAAAGAAACTCCGCGCCTACAATGACGTCGATGCCAGCGCGAAACTGAAAGCGGGCGACGTCGTCTTCCTTGGAAAGAAGGCGCGCAAGGCGGACAAGAAACTCAAAACGAAATACCATATCCTCCGCTCCGGCGAATCGCTCCACTCCGTCAGCCAACTCTACGGCGTTCGCCTCGACCGCATTTGCAAAATGAATCCCATCGGCGAATACTATCACTTTAAAGTCGGCGACCGCATCAGAATCAGATGACGAGGGTTCAGTTAAAAGAGACCACGGATAAAACGGATTGAACGGATAAAGCGGAGTCTTGTGCAGTGAGACACTGCACCTCCTAACCTCTTTGACTCTTAGTCTCTTTGACTCTTAGTCTCTTCCACTACACAAAAACAAATATGACAGACTTTCCCGGCGTCAGCCAATTTCTTCAGACACCCCACGACACCGTCTTTTCCATCGAAGTGCTTCCGCCCCTGCGAGGGAAAAGCATCGACAGTGTCTTCCGCACGATTGAAAGACTCCTGCCCTTCAATCCTGCCTACGTGAACATCACGACCCACAGAACGGAAACCATCTACCACGAAACGAACAGCGGAATGTTCGAACGCTTTTCCGTCAAAAGCCGTCCCGGAACCGTCGCCGTAGCCGCCGCGCTCCACGAACGCTACGGCATCACCGCCGTGCCCCACGTCATTTGCAGCGGCTTCACTCAAAGCGACATCGAAAACGAACTCATCGACCTTTCTTTCCTTGGCATCACCGACCTGCTCGTGCTCCGCGGCGACCGTGCCCGCGGCGAGAATCGTTTCACTCCCACACCGGGCGGCCACACCCACGCTTTGGAACTTTGCGAACAGGTGAACCGTTTCAACGAGGGAGTCTTGATGGACGGCAGTCTTTGCGAAAAACCGGAGAAGCCTTTCACCTACGGCGTGGCGGGTTACCCCGAGAAACACGAAGAAGCCATGAATCCAGCGACCGACCTTGAACATCTGAAGCGCAAGGTAGAGGCGGGCGCCGCCTACGTCGTGACGCAAATGTTTTTCGACAACAAAAAATATTTTGATTTCGTCAGCCGTGCCCGCGAAGCCGGCATCAGCGTGCCCATCATTCCGGGTTTGAAACCGCTGACCACGCTCACGCATCAGTCCATGCTCCCCAAGACGTTCCACATTGACTTCCCCGAGACTCTCTCGGCAGAACTGCGCAAGTGTCGCTCGAACGATGACGTGAAAGACCTTGGTGTGGAATGGGGAATTTCCCAAGCGCGGGAGTTGAAGGCAGCGGGTGTGCCGAGCATTCACTTCTATTCCATGAATGCCGCCGCCAGCATCGAGCGCATCGCCAAGGCGGTCTATTGACCCGCCGTTTCCCCACTCTTTCCCGCCCATCGAATTTCTCAGAAACGAAAGAGCATATACCTTATTATATAAGAGCATATACCTTATTATATATAGATACCGCACATTCTCGTCAAAAAGAAACGAGACATCGTTCCCTTTGTAATCCCAATCTCTTGAAAGACTTTCTTCACTCCGCCCCCGGTCGGGCTTTGCTCGAAGGGCGCATTCTCATTCTTGACGGTGCCACGGGCACCATGCTCCAACGGGAGAACCTGACGGAACAGGACTTCCGCGGCGACGTCTTTTCCCATCTCCCCGCCCGCCTGCATGGCAACAACGATTTGCTGACGCTGACGCGCCCCGAAATCATTCGCAAAATTCATCGCCTCTATCTCGAGGCGGGCGCCGACATCATTTCCACCAACACTTTCAACGCGCAGCGCGTCTCCCAGCATGACTATGGCACGGGGGACTTCGTCACGCGCATCAACCTTGAGGCGGCGCGTCTGGCTCGAGAGGAGGCGGACCGTTTCACCGAAGCGACGCCCGAGAAGCCTCGTTGGGTGGCGGGTTCGGTTGGTCCGACCCACCGAACGCTTTCCATGTCGCCCGACGTGGAGAATCCGGCGCTGCGAAGCCTCACTTTCGACGAACTTGCCGAAGCCTACGAAGAACAGATGGCGGCACTGACGGAAGGGGGAGTTGATTTCTTTTTGATGGAAACCATATTTGACACGCTCAATGCCAAGGCTGCGCTCGAGGCTGCCCACCGCACGGCACAGCGAACGGGACGCCGCGTGCCCGTCATGCTGAGTGCGACGCTCGCCGACGCCTCGGGAAGAATGCTGGCGGGGCAAACGGTAGAAGCATTCTTGGCTTCCGTCTGCCACCACGAGCAGGTCGTCAGCGTGGGTCTCAACTGCTCCACCGGCGCCTCCGACATGCGTCCGCATCTTCGGCGTTTGGCAGAAAATTGTCCGCTCTTCGTCTCCGCCCATCCCAATGCGGGACTGCCGGATGAGGATGGAAACTATTCTGACACCCCTTCGCGCATGGCGGAGGAAACGGAAGATTTCATTCGCGACGGAAGCGTGAACATCCTCGGCGGATGCTGCGGCTCGACTCCGGAACACATTGCCCGCATCGCGGCGATGGCGGCGACCCATCGGGGACGTCGTCTCCCCGCCTCGCTCGAAACGGCGTGGCTCGCGGGACTCGATGCGTTCAATGCTCCCGAGGGCATGCTCGTCAATGTCGGTGAGCGCTGCAACGTGGCGGGCAGTCGCAAATTTCTGAACCTCATCAAAGCCAAAGCCTACGACGAGGCGCTCGCCATTGCCCGCAAACAGGTGCGCGACGGGGCAATGATGCTGGACATCAACATGGACGACGGCCTTCTCGAGGCGAAAGACGAGATGACTCATTTCTTGAATCTCATGGCTTCGGACCCTGAAGTGGCGCGGATTCCGTGGATGATTGACTCCTCGCGCTTTGAGGTCATCGAAGCCGCCTTGAAATGTGTCCAAGGGAAAGCTGTGGTGAACTCCATTTCCTTGAAGGAGGGCGAAGCGTCATTCTTGGAGCGCGCCTCGCTCATTCGCCGCGCCGGCGCCGCCGTGGTGGTGATGGCGTTCGACGAAGAAGGCCAGGCAACGTCTTTCTCTCGCAAGACGGAAATCTGTGCGCGTGCCTTCAAACTCCTGACCGAAAAAGCGGGATTCCCGCCGCGCGACATCATCTTTGACCCGAACATCCTCGCCGTGGCGACCGGCATGAAGGAACATGACCGCTATGCGCTCGACTTCATTGAAGCGGCGAAGTGGATTCGAGAAAATCTTCCGGGAGTCCACATCAGCGGCGGCGTGAGTAACCTTTCCTTCGCCTTCCGCGGCAACAATTTCTTGCGCGAGGCGATGCACGCCGCGTTTCTCTTCCATGCCTCCGCCGCGGGCATGGACATGGGCATCGTGAACCCTGCGGCAAAGACTGCCTACGCTGACATTCCGCCCCATCTTCTGGAACGCATCGAGGACGTGCTCCTCTGTCGTCGCGACGATGCGGCGGAACGTCTGGTGGCTGCGGCAGCCGAGATGCAGGTCCCTGCCGCTCCCGCCGCCGCGTCTGCCGATTCCGCCGCGCCGGACCGCAATCTGATTCCGCTGGAGGAGCGACTGATGGAAGCCCTCCGCCGAGGCGAAGAGGAGTTCTTGGAGGCGGACCTCACGGAAGCGCTCGAAGTTTTTGCCGAACCGGGACAAATCATCGAGGGTCCGCTCATGGCGGGCATGGACCGAATCGGAAAACTGTTCGGAGAGGGAAAAATGTTCCTGCCTCAGGTCGTGAAATCTGCCAGAACAATGAAACGTGCCGTCGCCTTTCTGCAACCTCACATCGAAGCGGGAAAAAGTGGCGACGATGTCTCCCGCGGACGCTATCTCATGGCGACCGTGAAGGGCGATGTCCATGACATTGGAAAGAACATTGTCGCCGTCGTCATGGGATGTAACCATTTTGACGTGGATGATTTGGGTGTGATGGTTCCGGCGGAACAAATTGTGGAGAAACTGCGCGAGGGGAACTACGATTTTGTAGGTCTGAGCGGACTCATCACTCCTTCGCTCGACGAGATGTGCCACACGGCGAAAGCCATGAGCGAAGCGGGCTTCCGCATCCCTCTCTTCGTCGGCGGAGCAACTACCTCGGAACTACACACGGCAATGAAAATTGCACCATGTTACGAGGGACCCGTCTTTCACGTTAAGGATGCGGCACAGAATCCTGTTCTCGCCTCCTCACTCCTCGGACCGGAGCGCGAGAAGTTCATCGAGGAGAACCGACATCGCCAGCAGGCGCTCGTTGCCCGCCACTTGGAACAAAAACGTGCCGCCGCCGATGCCGCCGCTTCCGAAGAGTCCCGCCGACCCGCCATCGACTGGGAACGCGAGCCTCTCCCCTGCCCCTCCTTCCTCGGACTGAAGACGGTGTCTCCGATTCCGTTGCAAGAGGTGCGCAGTCTCATCAACCCGGTCTTTTTCTTCCGTTTCTGGAAGGTGAAGAAGGACACGCCCGAGGCTCGGGAGTTGTGGGCAGAGGCTGAAGCGCTGATGGACGAGTTGCAGACGCGTCATTTTCTTCAGGCTCAAGTGGCATTCCGCCGGGCGTTCTCGACGGGCAGTTCCTTGATTTTTCTGCCGGAAGGCGACGGCGGCGAATGCATCGAAATTCCGACGCCGCGCCGACAAAACGCCGCGCCGGGCAACGCCGCTACGGGACCCGCGCTCTGCGACTTCGTGGCGCCGGAGGGGAAGGAAGACCACGTCGGACTCTTTGCCGTCACGATTTCTCCCTCGTTCGTCAAAGAGATTGCGGCAGCGCGTCACGGCGACGATGACTTCCGTCATTTTCTGCTTCAGAGCGTGGCGGACCGCCTTGTCGAAGCGGGCAGCGAATGGCTGCATCGCGAGGTGCGACGTAAACTCTGGGGCTACGCTCCCGACGAGAATCTGACGCGGGAGGAACTCTCGCGCGCCGCCTTCCGAGGCATCCGTCCCGCGGTGGGCTATCCGTCGCTACCGGACCAGCGAATCATTTTCCGCGTGGCGAAGATGTTGGACCTCCCCGCTCTGGGCATCTCGCTGACCGAAAACGGCGCGATGCTGCCTCAGTCATCTGTCTGCGGTCTCTACCTCGCCAGTCCCCACGCCTACTACTTCAGCGTGCGCTGACGGAGGACGGCGAGGCGTGGAAGTGCAAGGCGTGGCAATGGGAGTGCAAGGCGTGGCAATGGGAGTGCAAGAAAGTCCCCGTTATATGCAATTCCGTTGCATATTTTCAAAGAGCGGAATTAACATCTTTAACTTCTCG
>JBJEAG010000117.1:0-2996 GCA_051868855.1 Alloprevotella sp.
CTTTCACAAACACCAACAAATTCAATCCATTAAGACCGTTTACCGGACAGCAATATTCGGATCCGGGCTTGGTCATGTACTTCAGTACACTCCCTGCGCCCTCATCCTCAGCTCCTTGCATCTTAACCATTCTGACACGCCGTCGTTCGACTCCCACGCCCCACTGGGAGTTTCCTGTGTCGTGTTTTTCAGTTTTCGACGTCGGTATTTTCACAGTACCAACGCGCTGGTATTTTCAGTACCAAGGCTTGGAAGCCGAATACCAAGGCTTGGTACGCGAATACCAAGGCTTGGTAGCTGAGTACCAATGCGCCCTTTTTTATTTTTCTACTGAATCTGTTGTCAAAAGTTGTCTCGGTTGTCTTCAAAAAACTTTGAACGAAGCCGACCGTTTAAATGCCGTTGAAATAGCATAGAAGAAAAAATGCGACGTCTCAGCGACACCCTTTCGACAAACTTTTGCAGCCTTTTTGCAACCTTTTTGCAGCCTTTTTGCAACCTTTTTGCATGCTCTCGTCAGGTGCATGTTTATAAATTCCGAGTTGTAGAAGAGGTGTCGAAAAGTTGTCGAATGGTTGCAGAATGGTTGCAGAATGGTTGCAAAAAGGTTGCAAAAAGGTTGCAAAAAGGTTGCAAAAAGGTTGCAAAAAGGTTGCAGAATGGGTGCAAAAAGGTTGGCAAAGCTATGCCAAAAGGTGTAGGAGGGGCGGTGCTTCTTGCGCTTTGGTTTCGCCACAGCAATAAGTTTTAATCGTCTCCAAAAGTTTTACCGGACAGCAATAATAAAAGACACACGTCAAGGGTGTGGAATCCTAACGTGTGTCTTCTATATATATAAGGTGTCTTCTATATATATCGTGTGTCTTCTATATATATAGGGTGTCTTCGATATGAAAGTCACCTTGAGCGTTTTTCCGTCATTCGCGTACGTCCTTCAGCGCTTCGGCGATTTGTGCTTCGATTTCTTCGGAGAGTTCGGGGTTGTCCTTGATGAGCTTCTTCACGGCGTCGCGTCCCTGTCCGAGGCGGGTTTCGCCATAGCTGAACCATGAACCGCTCTTCTTGAGGATGCCGAGTTCAACGCCGAGGTCCACGATTTCGCCGGCGCGGGAGATGCCTTCGCCGAAGGTGATTTCAAACTCTGCCTTGCGGAACGGGGGAGCCACTTTGTTCTTCACAATCTTCACGCGGACTTGGTTGCCGATGGGCGTGTCGCCGTCCTTCAAGGTCGTGACGCGGCGGATGTCGAGACGCACGCTGGCGTAGAATTTCAGTGCATTACCGCCCGTGGTGGTTTCGGGGTTGCCGAACATGATGCCAATCTTCTCGCGCAACTGGTTGATGAAGATGCAGGTGGTGTTGGTTTTGCTGATGCTGGAGGTGAGTTTGCGGAGTGCCTGGCTCATGAGGCGTGCTTGGAGTCCGACTTTGTTGTCGCCCATGTCGCCTTCGATTTCTGCTTTCGGCGTGAGTGCGGCGACGGAGTCAATCACGATGATGTCGATGGCTGAGGAGCGGATGAGTTGGTCTGCGATTTCGAGCGCTTGTTCTCCGTTGTCGGGTTGCGAGATGAGAAGGTCGTCGGTGTTCACGCCGAGTTTGGCGGCATAGAAGCGGTCGAGCGCGTGTTCTGCGTCGATGAACGCAGCGAGTCCGCCGGCTTTCTGTGCTTCGGCGATGGCGTGGAGGGCGAGGGTGGTCTTACCGGAGGATTCGGGACCAAAGATTTCGATGATTCGTCCTTTGGGATAGCCTCCCACGCCGAGGGCGGCGTCGAGGGAGAGACTGCCGGTGGGAATGGTGTCCACGTCTTCGACGCTTTCGTCGCCGAGTTTCATGATGGAACCTTTGCCGAAGTCCTTTTCGATTTTTGCCATGGCGGCTTGGAGTGCCTTCAACCTTTCAGCATTCGGGTTGGCGGCGGAGTCTGTGGTGTTTGCCATAAAAGTCGTATTGCTTTGTTTTGATTATTTCTTGGTAGTCTCTCACGCCTCGCGGTTCTCTTCGAGCCATTTCAGCACTTGCTCGGCGTGGGTTTTCGTTTTGATGTCGGAGGGAGCGAAGACGTGGGCGATGCGTCCTTCGGCGTCGATGATGAAGGTAGTTCGGAACGTGCCCATATAAGTTCTTCCATACATTTTCTTTTCTCCCCAGACGCCGAAAGCTTCGACCCATTTCTTGTCGGTGTCGGCAACGAGATGGAAGTTCAGTTCCTGCTTCGCGATGAAGCGGAGGTGGGAGGCAGCGGAATCGACGCTGACGCCGATGACTTCGCATCCGGCGTGGAGGAGTTCCGTTTGATGGTCGCGGAAGTTGCACGCTTCGGCGGTGCATCCCGGAGTGCTGTCTTTGGGATAGAAATAGACAATGAGCGTTTTGCCGCGGAAGTCAGAGATGTTCACTTCGCAGCCATTTTCGTCGAGTCCCGAGAGTTCGGGAGCGAGTTCACCTTTTTGCAACATGAGATTGAGGGAATGAGGAAGCGGCGTCAGTCGATGCCGTCTTCTTGAAGTTTATCTTTGATTTTGAAGAGGAGATAGATTTGCCCGGCGTAGGTGGGATTGTTTTGCAGTTCCTTGGCGAGATGAATGAGATTTTCGAGTGTGCGTCTCAAGTCAAGGATGCGCGTGGCAGGGTCTGCTTGCAGCGACTGCGGCAGTTTGTCCCATCGCTCTCGGAACCAGGTTTCAGCCTCTTCGATTTCTTGCTTGGAGTATTGGTTTTTGAATTCCATTGTTTTTCTTTTATGACGCGGGCAACGTTTGCGGCGTCCCTCGCGACGGTCGGTAAAAGAACACTCTGCAAATTTAGGCAATCGCCCCGAGTTATCAGACTCCGCGTTGCAAAAAAGTGGAATTGCCGTCCGGCAAACCTGTTTTCTTTACCCTCTTTACCTTTCTCTCCCCTTCTTTACTCTCTTTACCCTCTTTACTCTCTTTACTCTCTCTCCCCTTCTTTACTCTCTTTACTTTCTTTACTCTCTTTACTTTCTTTAC